>DASRXL010000269.1:0-2170 GCA_035654175.1 Phycisphaerales bacterium | reverse complement strand
TTCGGCGTGCTCGGGGCCCGAGAGGCGGGTACGGTCTGGATGGCCGGCGCCCTCGCGCTCGGCGCGACCAGCGGCCAATCCGCGGATGCGGTCGCCCGCTCGCTCACCGTCCTCACGCTCTTCATCACCGGCGCCGAGTCGGTGGTGCTCCTCGCCGGCGCGGCCGCTGGAACGGCGTGGCTCCGGCCTGATCGGCTGCTGCGCCGGCCCGATCAACTCACCGCGGGGAGCGCGGGGCGCGCGGAGGATGAGACCGTCACGAAGAACCAAGCCTGAGCGCCCGCTCCGCGCTCGACCCGCTCCGCGTGTGACGGGGCGATTCGCCCTTGTCTTTCGTGCTCCGCGCTCTCCCCGCCCTCCGCGGTGAATAATGGATCGCCGCATGCGCACCGCACTCATCCAATTCAACCCCACCGTCGGCGATATCGCCGGCAACGCCGCCCGGATGGCCGCCATGGCGGACGAAGCCCGGGGCGGGGGTGCGGAGCTGATCGTCTTCCCCGAGCTCGCGCTCTGCGGCTATCCGCCGCGCGACCTGCTGCTGCACGAGGGGTTTGTGCCCGCCTGCGCCGACGCGGCCAGGGAGCTGGGCGAGGGGCACTCCGTCGGCGCGACGCTCGTCTTCGGGACGCCGCTCCCCGTCGATCGCTCCGATCCCGCTCGGGGCACCGCGAACAGCCTGCTCGCCTACCGCGACGGGAAGCTGGTCGACTACTACGACAAGCGGCTGCTCCCGACGTACGACGTCTTCGACGAGGATCGCTACTTCGAGCCGGGCGACCGCGCAGTGGTGATTGGCGTGCCGACGGCCGCGGGTGTGCGGCGCGTCGGGCTCTCGATTTGCGAGGATCTCTGGAAGGGGGAGGATGCCGGCTTCGCCCTGCGCTATCAGCGCCGCTCCGACCCCGTCGCCGAGATCGCTGGCGCGGGGGGCGAGGTCCTCGTCAGCCCCTCGGCGAGCCCGTTCGTACTGGGGAAAGGGCGGCGGCACCGCGCGATCCTCACGAAGCATGCGACGCGGCATGGCGTCTTTGTCGCCGCCGTAAACCAGGTCGGGGGCAACGACGATCTCGTCTTCGACGGACACGCCGCGGTGTACGACCCGCAGGGCCACGCTATCGGCTTCGGCCCCGGATTCGAGGAATCGATTGTGCTCCTCGATATCCCGCCGCGAGGGGCCGGCGCCGCAGACGCCGGCAAGGCGCCCGCGGACCCGGTCCTCTCCACACCCGACGAACAGCTGCTATTCCGCGCGCTCGTCCTCGGCACGCGCGACTACCTGCGCAAGACCGGCCACAGCAAGGCGATCATCGGCCTCTCCGGCGGGATCGACTCGGCGGTGACCTGCGCCATCGCCGCGGCGGCCCTCGGGCCTGAGAACGTGCTCGGCGTCGCCATGCCTGGGAAGTACTCGAGCGAGCACGCACTCGCCGACGGCGTCGAGCTGGCCCGGCGCCTCGGCGTCCGCTGCGTCGCCGCTCCGATCGCCAAGGCCTTCGACGGCTTCCGCGCCACGCTCGACACCACCTTCGACGAGCTCGGCGCCCGCACGCTCGGCTCGCAGCTCCCGGACCTCGCCGAGGAGAACCTCCAATCCCGCGCCCGCGGCACCATCCTCATGGCGATCTCCAACCGCACCGGCGCCCTCGTCCTCACCACGGGCAACAAGAGCGAGCTCGCCGTCGGCTACTGCACCCTCTACGGCGACATGAACGGCGGCCTCGCCGTCCTGAGCGACGTGACCAAGGTGCAGGTCTACAAGCTCGCCCGCTGGATCAACGCCCAGCCCGGGCGCGCTGGATTCGCCGGCCCCCCCATCCCCGACAGCACCATCACCAAGCCGCCGAGCGCCGAGCTCGCCCCGGACCAGCGCGACGAGGACTCCCTCCCGCCCTACGCCGTCCTCGACGAGGTCGTCGAGCGGTACGTCGAGCACAAGCAGTCGCTCTCCCGCATCACCCGTGAGACCGGTTTCGATCGTGAGCTCGTCGCCCGCATCGCCCGCCTGATCGACGGCGCGGAGTACAAGCGCAAGCAGTATGCGGTCGGCATCAAGGTGACCAGCGTCGCGTTCGGCAGCGGCCGGCGCGTGCCGATCGCGCAGCGCTGGCGCTCTCCCTGATCGCGCCGAGCCCGCGAGCGCCGATCGTGGGCCTGAACCGGTCCGGCC
>DASRXL010000268.1:0-5620 GCA_035654175.1 Phycisphaerales bacterium | reverse complement strand
CGATCCATGCGCTGTCCAACCGCCGCAACAACGCGTTCGTCGCGATCAACTGCGGCGCCATCCCCGCGGACCTGCTCGAAAGCGAGCTGTTCGGCCACGAGAAAGGCGCGTTCACCGGCGCGCTGAACGCCCGCAAGGGCCGCTTCGAGCTCGCCGACGGCGGCACGCTGCTGCTCGACGAGGTGTCCGAGGTCAGCCCGCAGGTGCAGGCGAAGCTCCTGCGCGTGCTGCAGGAGCGGGCGTTCGAGCGCGTGGGATCGAGCGTCACGATCGGCGTGGACGTGCGCGTCCTTGCCACCAGCAACCGCGACCTGCCCCAGGCCGTCGCCGAAGGCAGCTTCCGGCAGGACCTGTTCTTCCGGCTCAACGTGCTCCCGATCCAGGTTCCGGCCCTGAGAGAGCGCCTGGACGACGTGCCCGTGCTCGCGCGCCATTTCATCGCGTCGCTCTGCGAGCGGGAGCGCTGCGGCGAGATCGAGATCGAGCCGGGGGCGATGCAGCTCCTGGGCGGGTACCGCTGGCCGGGCAACGTGCGCGAGCTGCAGAACGTTTGCGAGCGGGCGGTCGTGCTCATGGCGGCCAAGGCCCGCGCGGGGGAGCCCGGCGCGCGGGTGCTCACCCGGGCGATGGTCGAGCCCTGGCTGCTCCCCGGGGGCGGCGGGGCGGGCGGGCAGGCCGCCCCGCCTCCGGCGCGCAGCCCGGCCGCCAGCGCGATCGAGGCCAAGCCGCTCTACCTCGCCGGCGGCGATATCCGCCCGCTGGAGGAGGTCGAGCGCGAGGCGATCGTGGACGCGCTGCGTCGCTTCAACGGACACCGGCAGAAAACGGCGTCGGCGCTGGGCATCGGCGTCCGCACGCTCGGGCTGAAGCTGCGCAAGTGGAAGGAGATGCAGCTCGTCGAGGCGTCGCTCTGACCCGGGCCGGTCACTGGGCGTGCGGGGGGCGCGGGCTCCGCGCAAGGCCCGGCGCGGTCTTGGCCCGCCGCTTGCGAGAAGGGAGGGCGCGGTGCTCATCGACCAGTTGACCAACGCCGGGGCCCTGCCGAGCCTGGAGCTGACCATGCGCTTCGCCGCGCAGCGTCAGCGGCTGATCGCGCACAACGTCGCGAACCTCGACACGCCGAACTTCGAGCAGCGTGGCGTCTCGCCGCGGGAGTTCCAGCGGACGCTGGACCGGGCCGTGCGCGACCGGCGCGAGCGGACCGGCGGCATGCACGGGGAGCTGGACTGGGCGGAGACGGCGGAGCTGGGCAAGGACCGCTCCGGCGAGCTGGTGATCACCGGGCGGACGCCCTCCGGCGGCGTGCTGTACCACGACCGGAACAACCGCGACCTGGAACGGCTGATGCAGGCGCTGGCGGAAACGACGGCCGCGTTCCGGGTCGCCTCGGACCTGTACCGCTCGCAGCGGGGGATGATCCTGGGGGCGATCGCCGAGAGAGTCATGTAGGAGGGACGAGGGGGAAAGGGTAAAGGTGGAGACCAAGCCGCCTCGCGCCACGCACCCTTCCGCCGCCATCCTTTGAGGAGCCGCCATGTGGGGATCGCTTGATATTCCGACGAGCGGGATGGTCGCGCAGCGGGTGCGGCTGGAGGCGATCGCGTCGAACATCGCCAACCGCGACGCCATCCTGGATGCCGAGGGCAACTACAGCCCGTACCGGATGCGCGCGGTGGAGTTCGCCCCCGGGGACCCGGGCGCGGGCACGCCCTCCGGGCGAGAGATGGGCGTGCACGTCGCGCAGATCGCGATCCGCGAGGACGCGCTGCGTCCGAAGTATGATCCGACCAGCCCGTACGCGGACGCCGCCGGATACGTGATGATGCCCGATATCGATCCGATCGTGGAGCAGGTGAACGCCCTGGAGGCGACGCGCGCGTACGAGGCCAACGTCGTCGCCGCCGAGGCGATGAAGTCGACTCTGGCACAGGCGTTGCGTCTGCTGGCCTGAGCGGCGGAGAGCGGAGGAGCACCATGAGCGACCCTGTTGGGCTGATCGGCGCGGGCGGGACTGGGCCTCTCCACGGGCCGGGCGCACCCAGGCAGGCGCGCCAGGACCCCGCCGGGCCCTCGTTCCGCGACGTCTTCATGGACACGCTGCGCGAGGCGGACCGGCTCCAGCAGGACGCCACCCAGGCCGTCGAGGACCTGCAGACCGGCCGGCGTGACGACCTCGAGGGCGTGATCCTGGCCACGCAGAAGGCCGAGACCGCGTTCAACATGATCCAGGCGCTGCGCAATAAGGTCATGCAGGCGTACGACGAGATCAAGCAGATGAGGGTCTGAGGCGGCGGTTTGCTCGCGCCGGAGAACGGAGCGCGATCGCGGGGGAAGCCTGGCGGCGGCGCGGAGCGCGGCCCGCGGAGGGGCGCAGGAGTTGCCGAATCGCGGCGGCTTGTGCGCAGTTTCAAGCGCAAGGCGAGTGCGTGCCGACGGAATGACGAGCAGCCCCGGGCCCGTCGGTCCCGGCGTGCTGCGCGGACGCGGAGCGCGTCCCGGTAGGCGGCACGGAGGCCGAGCGGATGAACGCGGCGCGTCGAGCGATCACATCGGCCCGGACGTATCTGGGCAAGATGACGGCCAGCCAGAAGCTCCTGGTCGGGTCGACCGGCGTGATCGCCGCGATGGCCCTGTTCCTGGTGGCCCAGTACACCGCCCGCCCGGACATGGTGGACCTGTTCCTGACCGGCGACGCGGCGGTCCAGCAGACGACGCTCGACGCGCTCCGCCAGGCGAACATCCCCGCGGAGCTCAAGGGCAGCAAGGTCGTGGTGCCCGCGGAGTACCGCTCGATCGCCGTCTCCCAACTGGCCGAGGCGGGAGCCCTGCCCAACGACACCACGCTGCTCTTCGCGAACCTGCTCGATCGCCAGGGGTTCTACTACTCCAAGCAGCAGAACGACCAGGCCTTCCTGATCGCGCTCCAGAACGAGCTCTCGAGGACGATCCGCGGGTTCAGCAACGTGCGGGACGCGACGGTGATCCTGGATATCCCCGAGCCGCGGGGGATCGGCGCGGCGGTCAGGCAGCCGACGGCGTCGGCGACGGTGTTCACCCGGAGCGGGAGCCCGCTCACCCAGAGCGAGGTGGACGCGATCGCGGAGCTGATCGCCGGGGCTCGCGCCGGTCTCACGCTCGAGAACATCCGCGTCATCGACGGCTCGGCGCGCAAGCAGCGGAGGCCGACGAACCCCGACGACGTGCTGCCGACGACCTATCTCGAGCACGCCGCCGCGGTCGAGGAGCAGCTCCAGCGGAAGCTGAGCGACCTGCTCGGGTACATCGGCGGGGCGACCATCGCCGTGACGGCCCAAGTGGACGTGACCCGCGTCAACCAGCAGTCGGTCAAGTACTTCAGCCCGGACGAGGGCGGATCGGCGGTGGTGCCCAAGCGGACCAACAGCAGCTCGACGACGCAGGGGCGGAGCGAGCGCTCCGCGGAGCCCGGCGTCCGCTCCAACGCGCAGGGGGACATCCTCTCCTCCGGCGGCGCCGGCTCGGCCACCACGCTCTCCGAGGAGCAGAGCGAGAAGGAGTTTGAGACGGCGATCGGGAGCGAGACCACCACGACGCACGACCCGCGCGGCATGCCCACGCTGCTGGCCGCGTCGATCAACATCCCGCGGAGCTACGTCGCCGAGCAGCTCGCCGCGGCGGCCGGCGAGGGCGCCGCCGCCCCCACGGAGGCCGAGATCGCCGCCCGCTTCGAGATCGAGCGTCAGAGGATCGAGGAGAGCGTCAAGCCGCACCTCGTGACCGTGTCCGGCGCGGGGCGTGTCGAGGGCGCGGTCGTCGTGAGCATGATCAGCGCCGACGTGCCGGCGCCGGCGCCGGGCGAGGCGCGCGCCGGCCTCTGGGGCGGCCTCGCCGCGGGCGGCGGGGGCGGCGCGCTCGGCGGCGGGCTGATCGAGAAGGGGCTGCTCGCGCTGCTCGCGGCGGGGGCGATGGGGATGATGCTGCTGATGGTGCGGAAGGCGACGCGCCCGGTCGCACTGCCGACGCCCCAGGAGCTCTCCGGCGTGCCGCGGACCCTGCCGACGGTGAACGACATGGTCGGCGAGGCGGATGAGTCGGAGGCGCCGATGACCGGCATCGAGGTGGGCGACGAGGAAGTGCGGGCGCGGATGCTCGTCGAGCAGGTCGGGGAGCTGGTGGGCACGAACCCCGACGGCGCCGCGAACCTGCTGGGCCGCTGGATCACCGAGGAGCACTAGGCGAGTCGCCGGAGCGGAGCTGGATGCCACGCAAGCCCCACGAGAAGCTGCCCGCGACCACCGAGGAGCTCGACGGCCCCACCAAGGCCGCGATCCTGCTGGTCACGCTCGGGTCGGACAAGGCCTCGACCCTGCTGGGGCGCCTGCCGCCCGAGACGGTGGAGATGGTCATGCGCGAGGTGGCGTCGCTCGGGCGCGTGCCCCCGGCGCTCTCGGCGGCCGTGGTGGAGGAGTTCTACAGCATCAGCATCGCGAACCAGTACGCCTCGGAGGGGAATCTGGAGTTCGCGCGCGAGGTGCTGAAGCAGTCGATGGACCCCAAGCACGCCGACCGCGTGCTCTCACAGATCCAGACGCAGGTGCAGAAGACGCCCTTCAGCTTCCTCCAGCGCGCGGAGACGGAGAACCTGCTGACCTTCATCCAGGACGAGCACCCGCAGACGATCGCGCTGATCACCTGCCACCTGCCGCACCACAAGGCGGCCGAGATCCTCGGCGGCCTGCCGGTGCAGAAGCAGGTGGAGGTGATCAAGCGGATCGCGAACATGGAGCAGACGAACCCGGAGGTGATCCAGGAGGTCGAGCGCGGGCTGGAGAGCCGGCTCTCGAGCATGCTGACGCAGTCGATGGAGAAGGCCGGCGGCGTGGAGACCGTCGCCGAGATCCTCAACCTCGCCGACCGCGCCACCGAGAAGTCCATCATGGAGGGCCTCGAGGCCGAGGACCCCGACCTGGTCGAGCAGATCCGGCGCCTGATGTTCGTGTTCGAGGACGTGCTGCTGGTGAACGACAAAGGCATCCAGGCCGTGCTCAAGGAGGTCGACAACGACGAGCTCGCCCTGGCGCTCAAGACCGCCAGCGAGGCGCTCCGCGACAAGATCTTCTCGAACATGTCCGAGCGGGCCTCGGCGCTCATCAAGGAGGACATGCAGTACATGGGGCCGGTCCGCGTCAGCGACGTGGAGGCCGCCCAGCAGCGCATCGTGGACATCGTGCGCCGGCTCGAGGAGTCCGGCGAGGTCATCATCCAGGGGCGGGGCGGGGAGACCGAGCTGGTCGTCTGACCGGCGCGGCGGAGGCGACCCTTGGCGCTCATCAAGCGATCCGACTCGGACCCAAGCCTGCACCGCACGATCGCCCTCGACCTGGGCGACCTCGGCCGGCGCGCCGACCTCATCCGCCGAGCCGCGACCCTGGAGGCCGAACGGATCCTCGCCGAGGCGCAAGAGGAGCGGGCGCGGATCCTCCGCGGCGCGGCCGAGGCGGGGCGCGCCGCGGGCTTCGCCGAGGGGAGAAGCGCGGGGCTCGCCGAGGGGCGCGAGGCCGGCAGGGCGGAGGCCCTCGCCGAGTTCCGGGAGAAGCTCAAGGCCGTGGACGCGGCGTGGTCCGCCATGGTCGACGAGTTC
>DASRXL010000267.1:0-3589 GCA_035654175.1 Phycisphaerales bacterium | reverse complement strand
GCCCGTAGGCGTTGTGGAAGGTGAGGTCCGCGCTGTAGACGTTCCCGATGTCGCCGGAGCGGATCGTGTCGAGCACGGCCCGGAAGGCCCGCGTGTGCCTGTAGGAGAGGTCCACCCCGAGCAGCCGGTCCGCCTCGCGCGCGGCGCCGATCACTCGGCGGGCCTCGGCCTCGGTGCGGGCCAGCGGCTTCTGGCAGAACACCGCGCACCCGTGCTCAAGCGCCGCAACGGCCTGCTCCGCGTGCATTGCGCTCGGCGTGGCGATCACCACGCCGTCCAGGTCGAGCGCGAGCAGGTCGTCGAGCGAAGCGCCGGCGGCCGCCCCCGGGGCCGATGCTCGCGCGCCTTCGAGCGCTCGCGCGTCCGGGTCGGCGATCGCCGCGATCTCGCAGGCCCCGGCCTCCGCCAGCGCGCGCATGCGGTGGGCGCCGATCCATCCCACGCCGAGGAAGCCCAGGCGCGGACGCGACGTCCCGGCGCGAAGACCTCTGGCTGGTTGTACCGCCGCGCGCGACATCATCCCTCCAGATTCACGACGGCCTTGACGAAGCCCTCGGGGCGGCCCGCGGCGGCCCTGAACGCCTCCTCTATCCGTGAGAGCGGATAGACGTGTGTGTAGAGCTCGTCGGGATCGAGGCGTCCCGCCGCGACCGCCGCCGCTCCCTCACGGATGCCGCGCACGTATTCCGCGGCGTCGCGCTCGTGGGCGTTGATCACGTCCATGCCGCGCCAGTTCCAGAGCTGCATGTCGATGGAGCGGCGTCCGTCCTGGTGGTATCCGGCGATGACCAGCCGCCCGCGCTCGCGCACCAACTGCGCGGCCAGGTCGAGCGGCCCGGCGAGCCCTGTGCATTCGATCGCCACGTCGAACAGCCCCTGGCCCGCGTCGGACGCCCGGCGCACCGCGTCGTGCTCGTCCTGGGTAGACACGCTCTCCACCGCGCCCATCCGCGACGCGAGCGCGAGCGAGCACGGCCGATGAGACAGGGCCACGACCCGGGCCCCGGCCCGTGCCGCCAACTGAACCAGCAGCGCCCCGATGAAGCCGACGCCGACGATCGCGACGCTGCTCCCCAGGGCGATCCCGCTCCGCGCGAAGATGTTCATCGCGCACCCGATCGCCTCGCCGGGGAAGTGGCGGCCCTCGAGCTCGGGCGGGAGCGGCACGGCACAGGCTGCGCTCGCGGCGTCGTGCGTCGCGAACGCGTGGTACGAGAGCAGCGCGACCCGCTCGCCGATCCGCGACTCGTCCACGCCCTCGCCGACCGCGTCGATGACGCCGGTCCCCTCGTGCCCGGGCGATCCCGCGGGCTGGGGATAGGTGAACCACTCGCGCCCCTCCCACACCGGGATGCTCGACGCGCAGACGCCGCAGGATTGCAGCCGAACGCGGACCTGCCCCGGCGCGGGCTCGGCCGCCGGGCCGGAGCGCAGCTCGAAGCGGCCGGGCGCCGCGAGCACCGCCGCGGTGGTGGTCGCCGCGGGCGCGGCTTTGGAGGGGAATGCGGATGCGGGGCGTGTCATCGGCGGGCCACCTCGGTGGCGGCGACCCGGTCCGGGGCCTCGGCCGGCGGATTCTGAGCCTCGCGCAGCCAATCGATCAACCGATCGATTCCTTCTGAGACTCCGACGGCCGGGGTCCAACCGGTGAGACGCCGGAAGGCGCCTGTGTCACTGACGTACCAGCGCTGGTCGCCCCTGCGCCAGCCGTCGTACGCCACCTGGGGCTCCAGGCCGCGCGCGGCAAGCTCGGCGATCAGCTCGCGCAGGCTGAGCGTGTTCTCCGGGCCGCCGCCGATGTTGAAGGCCCGGGCGCGAACACGATCGAAGTCGCTCAGGGCGAGCATGAACGCCTCGACGAGGTCGCCCGCGAAGAGAACGTCGCGCACCTGCCGCCCGTCCCCGTAGATGGTGATCGGGCGCCTCTCGAGGGCGGAGCGGGCCATGTGGGCGACCCAGCCCTGGTCCTCGTTCCCGCATTGGTGCACGCCGTAGATGCAGCTCATGCGGAAGACCGCCGTCGGCAACCCGTAGCTGCGCGAGTAGTCGAGGATGTACTGGTCCGCCGCCCCCTTGGAGCAGCCGTACGGGCTGTGAAAGTCGAGGGGACGGAGTTCGTCCACGCCGCGCCGTCGCACGCGCTCGTCCACCGGGCGGTATCGCCCGTCGGCGCGCTCGAGCTGCAGGTCCGACAGGTCGCCGTAGACCTTGTTCGTGCTGGTGAAGATCATCGGCACCGGCCGGGAGAGCCTCCGCAGCTCTTCGAGCAGCCCGAACGTGCCGAGCACGTTGACGCGCAGG
Organism: Phycisphaerales bacterium; assembly: GCA_035654175.1. Classification (GTDB taxonomy): domain Bacteria; phylum Planctomycetota; class Phycisphaerae; order Phycisphaerales; family UBA1924; genus PNC22. The sequence continues at coordinate 1,288 of DASRXL010000267.1, read as the reverse complement.
TCCTCGGCGGGATCGCTCAGGCTGGAGGTGACGGCGACCTGCGCCGCCAGGTGCACCACCGCCGCGGCGTCGGCGAGGCAATCGCGGACGGCCCTGGTGTCCTGCACGTCCGCCGCGCGCAGCTCGACCAGGCCGGGGAACTGCCGGCGCAGGTGCGCGACGTTCCGCTCGACGCCGGCGCGCGAGAGGTTGTCCAGCAGGACGACCCGCCTGCCCTCGCGGCAGAGCCTGGACGCGATGTTGGTGCCGACGAAGCCCGCCCCGCCCGTGATCAGCACGTGAGCGCCGCCCCTGCCCCAGGAGCCGTGCATCCTGCCGTTGCCCTCGGGTGTCGGCTTCATACGGTGAGCCCCCGCGACGAGAGCTCCGCCGCGGCGCGCTCGACGCCGTCCACCGCGACCTGGTCCTGCAGCCATGCGCCCAGCTCGGCAAGCCCAGCCGCCAGCGACACCTCCGGCCGGTACCCGAGCACCTGGCGAGCCAGCGTGATGTCGGCGAAGCAATGCCGGATGTCCCCCGCCCGGTAGCGGCCGGTGACGGTCGGGCTCACCTGGCGTCCGAGCGCGCTGCCCAGCTCCGCCGCGACGTCGCGCACGGTCCGGCTCTCGCCGCTGCCGATGTTCAGCGCCCGGCCCGGCGCGTCGGGCGCGGTGAGCGCGAGCACGCACGCCCGCGCGATATCGTGGACGCTGACGAAGTCTCTGCGCTGGTGGCCGTCCTCGTAGATCAGCGGCGGGTTGCCGTTGAGCAGCCGGCACGCGAAGATCGCGAGCACCCCGGTGTAGGGGTTGGAGAGCGCCTGGCGCGGCCCGTACGCATTGAAGAATCTCAGCGCGACAGTCGGGATGCGGTACGCGTCGCCGAACATCAGGCACAGGCGCTCCTGGTCGTACTTGGTGAGCGCGTACACGGACGCGAGGCAGGGGGGCTTCTCCTCCGGCGTCGCGAGCGGCGCGAGCTCGGATCCGTCGGCACCGACCGGCTCCCACTGCCCCGCTTGCAGGCGTGGGAGCGTGCGGAGCGCCGAATCCACAATGCGCCCCTGCGCGTCACGCGCGCGGCCCTCGCCGTAGATGCTCATGCTCGAGGCGACGATCAGGCGCTGCACCGGCTTGGCCGCCAGCTCCTGGAGGAGCACTGTCGTGCCGAGGGTGTTGACGTCGGTGTATTCGGTCGGCTGGTACATGCTCTGGCCGACCCCGACCTTCGCGGCGAAGTGGTACACCGCGTCCACGCCCCGGAGGGCCCGGCGCACCGCCGCGCTGTCCCGCACGTCGTCCTCCATGAG
>DASRXL010000266.1:0-12980 GCA_035654175.1 Phycisphaerales bacterium | reverse complement strand
TAAGCACCAACCGTGTCGGCTGGTGGCCGGGCTCCGGAATCATTCCCCGGGCGGCGGCGCCGTGGGGGGCTGCTCGACGACCCGGCCGTCCACGAGGTGCACGACGCGGTCGGCGCGGGCGGCGATCTCGGGGTCGTGGGTGACCATCAGCATGGTCTGCCCCCGCTCGGCCCGGACGGCCGCGAGCACGTCGAGGATGCGCCCGCCGGTCTTGCGGTCGAGGTTGCCGGTGGGCTCGTCGGCCAGGAGGAGGGCGGGGTCGTTCATGAGGGCGCGGGCGATGGCGACGCGCTGGCGCTCGCCGCCGGAGAGCTCCGCGGGGCGGTGGCGGAGGCGGTCGGCCAGGCCGAAGGCGCCGAGCAGGTCGCGGGCGCGGGCACGGAGGCCCGCCCGGCGGGCGAGGTAGCCGAAGCGGCCGTGCCGGATCATCGGGCCGAGGAGGACGTTGTCGAGCACCGAGAGCTCGGGGAGGAGGTGGTAGAACTGGAACACGAATCCGACGGAGCCGGTGCGGTAGCGGTCGAGCTCGCGCGCCGAGTAGCTCGCGACGTCGCGGCCTTCGAACTCGATGCGGGCGCGGGGGCGGCCGTTGCGCGGCTTGTCGGACCGGTCGAGGCCGCCGATGAGGTGCAGCAGCGTGCTCTTGCCGGAGCCGGAAGCGCCGAGGATGGCGACCCACTCGCCGGGCGCGAGGTCCAGGTTCACGCCGTGGAGGACGGGCACGTCGACGCGCCCGAGGCGGTAGGTCTTGTGCAGGTCGCGCACGCGCACGATGGGCCCGGCGCCGGCGGGGCGTGTCGCGGGAGTGGCGGCGGTGAGGGTGGTCATCGGGGCTACTCGAACCTCAGCGCCTTCACGGGGTGCATGCGGGCGGCGCGGCTGGCGGGCACGAGCGCGCCGAGCACGCAGGAGACCAGGCCGCCGACGAGGACGAACGCGGCCTTCCACGGCTCGATCTGGTGGGGGATCTCCTTGAAGACGTACACGCGCGGGTCCCAGATATACCAGTTCCAGGGGCCGTCGGTGAGCGTCTCGCCCAGCCAGCGGCCGGTGGCGGCGATGCCCTCGTGGATCTCGTTGATGTTGGTCACGATGCCCCAGGCGAGCAGGCCGCCGAAGGTGGCGCCGACGACGCCTATCGCCAGGCCGTAGCGGAGCCAGACCCAGGCGACGCCGAGGCGGCTGGCGCCGAGCGCGCGGAGCACGCCGATGTCCTTGGTCTTCTCGCTGATCATCGCCCAGAAGATGGCGAAGACGAGGAAGACGGCGGTGAAGGAAATGAAGGTGAAGATGACGAGGACGAGGCCGGTCTCCTTCTTGACAGCCTCGATCATCATGCGGTTGGCGTCTTCCCAGGTCTCGATATTGACGGCGTACGCGCCGGGAACCTCGCCGGGATGGGTCGCGGCGAACTCGGCGTAGATCTCGCGGCAGCGCTCCTGGAGGATCCTCGCTGGAGCGTTCGGGTCGGCCTGGCGGACGAGCACGCTGGTGACCCGCGCGGGCTCCTCGACGAGCTCGGGCTCGGGGCGCTCCTCGTCGAAGAACTCGCCGGGGTCGGAGGAGGTGGGTTCGGCGAGGCGCTTGGCGGCCTGCATGCGGAGCATGCGCTGGAGTGCGTCGAGATTCACGAGCACGGTCTGGCGGTCGATGTCGTAGAGGCCGCTCTCGAACTCGTTGGCGACCGGGAGGACTCGGGTGACGACCTCCATCGGGCGGCCCTGGCTGTCGAGTGGGACGACGCGGAGCGCGAGGGAAGCGTCGCGAGGGACGAAGGTATCGAGCGTGACGACGTCGCCGTCGGCCTGCGGGACCGCGTGCTTCCAGGGGAGATAGCCCCCCCACTCGGCCCGGTAGTTCCACGCGCCCACTTCCATGCCGAGGACCATGGCGGGCTCCAGCTGCCCGGTTTGCGGGTCGGGCTCGGCGAGGGCGAGGCCGTCCTCGAAGATCTGTTGGAGGCGCGGGCCGAGAGAGTCGCTCAGGCGGGGATCGGCGCGGGTCTTGTCCTTGGGGAGGGGCTTGTCGAGGGGCTTCCACCAGAGCGCGTCGGCGTAGTTGGTGACCTCCGAAAAGCTGTCGCCCTCGACGCCCCGTATCAGCACCCCGACGGTCTTGTTGTCGGGGAGGGTGAGCATGCCGAAGGTCTCGATGAGCGGCGCGGCGGCGGCGACGAGGGGGTCGGCCTCGAGGCGGGCGATGAGGTCGTCGTAGTGGGCGAAGCCGATATTGGGCCAGCTGATGCGGACGTCGCCGATGAGGGAGCGGCCGGCCTCGGTGAGGTTCTTCAGGAACCCGCCCATGACCGACCAGGTGATGAGCACCATCGCGGTGCAGAGCACGACGGCCAGCGAGGCCAGGAGCGGCATGACCTTGCTGGTGAGGTAGCGGCGGGTCAGGAGGGCCTGGTACACGGCAGCACTGTACCCGGGCCTCGGGGGGGTTGTTCACCGGACGGGCGCGGGCGCTGCGAGCCGCCGGGTGCGCTCAGACGCAGCCGGTGTTCCAGAGATCGAGGAACGCCAGGACGTCGAGGGTGTTGATCGCGCCGTCCGCGTTGATGTCCGCGGCGGGCTCGGCCGCGGTCCAGGCGTTCAGGAAATCGAGCACGTCACGTGTGTCGGAGACGCCGTCGTCGTTGAAGTCGGCGGCGCAGCCGTCCACGGAGACGAGCGTGAACGTGAAGGTGCCGAGCGGCGGCGTGCCCTGGAACGGGTACTCGTCGGAGAGATCGCGGATCGGCTCGTGCGGGTCGGTGTCGTCATCGGGGGATTCGTAGCTGATGCCGCTGTCGGTGCCGGCGTCGAAGGGCGCGAGCTCGACGACGACCTCGGGCAGCCAGACGCCGTCGGCCGAGAGCGGCAGAGCATCGACGCCGACGAACCAGTCGGGGCTGGGGGCGATCATGGAGACGATGGTCACGAGGGGGTGGGACGAGGTGACCTGGAACGTGTGCGAGCGCGAGCCGGGGGAGAACGCGATGTTGCCGCCGGAGACCAGGAACTCGGCCTCGCCGACCGCGATCGCGGCGTTGATCTCGGCGTCGAGAGGAGACTTGCGCCCGCGCTCGGCCATGTCTTCGATCCCTTGCGATGCGATCCCGCCCGGCCGCCAGAAGTGGACGCGCACGTCGTGGGTGCCGCCGATGAGGCCGGAGAAGTGCGGCCCGCCGGGGAAGTCGAGCGGGTGGGTGTCCGGGCTCCAGGTCGCGTTGAAGACCAGCTCGTAGGTCGCCGTGGTCTCGCCCGCCGCGCCCGCCCGGAGGGGCGCCAGCGCGCCCGCGACGGCCACCAGGGTTGTCAGTGCGTGGGGGATTCTGCTCGACATCTCTGGGCCTCCGTTCGTGTGGCGCCCGGCTCGGCTCCGCGCCGACGGCGTGCGCATCCTCCAACAGCGGGGGCGGGCGCTGTATTCCGCGTTGCTCGTCCGGGGTGCGAACAATCGGGCGTGCTCGGTGTGCCCCTCCAGATCGGCCCGGTCGTGCTGGAATCGAACCTGATGCTCGCGCCGATCGCGGGCTGGTGCGATCTGGCGTGGCGCGTGACGTGCCGCGAGCTCGGGGGCGTCGGGCTCGCGTGCACGGACCTGCTGAGCCCGCAGGGGCTGATCTGCGGCTCGGAGGCGACGCTGGACCTGGCGCGGACGAACGACCTTGACCGGCCGGTGGGCATGCAGCTCTACGGGTCGGACGCCGCGGTGCTCGCGGACGGGGCGCGTTGGTGCGTGGACCACGGCGCGACGGTGGTGGACATCAACATGGGCTGCCCGGTGGACAAGGTCTGCAAGAAGGACGGCGGCTCGAAGCTGATGTGCATCCCCGACACGGCGGTGCGGATCGCCGAGGCGGTGCGCCGAGCCCTGCCGGAGGCCGTGCCGCTGACGGCGAAGATGCGTCTGGGGTGGACGGAGGCGGACGCGGCGAGGAACGCCGCGGGAGACCTGGCGTGCCGGCTGGTCGGGGCGGGCGTCGCGCTGATCACCGTGCACGGGCGGACGACGGAGCAGCACTTCAAGGGCGAGTGCCGGCTCGCGGGCATCCGCAGGGTAGTGGAGGCGGTGGCCGAGCGGACCGGCCGGTACACGGGGCGGCCGGGGGGCGGGACGCCGGTGGTGGGCAACGGCGACGTGCGGACGGCGGCGGGCGCCCTCGAGATGCTGCGCGTCACGGGGTGCGCTGGGGTGATGATCGGGCGCGGCGCGTTCGCGATGCCGTGGATCTTCCGGGCGGCCTGGGCGGCGCAGCGCGGGGGCTGCGGGCCCGGAGAACCGAGCGAGGACGACAAGATCGGGATCGTGCGCGGGTACTTCGATCGCATGCGGGAGTACCGGGGCGACGCGTACGCGCTGCACAAGATCCGGCAGAAGATCTCGTGGCTGGGCAAGGGGATCAACGGCTCGCACTGCCGCGAGCTGAAGGACGCCGTGCGGGCGGCGGCGGGGCCGGCGGAGGTGCACGGCGCGCTGGATGCGTGGCTGGCGGGAGCGAGGGGCTTGGCGGGGGTGAGTTGAGGGTGACCGCGTGCCGCACGCGGTTCCGGGGGATTGGGGGAACTCGGCCCGGGGAAGGTCGTAGACTCAAGACATGCATCCCGCGGCCCGACTGGGCATATGAAAGGGAGCGGGCCTGGCGGCGGAGCAGGCCCCGCCCGCGGTTCAGCGGGCTTTGTTCGGGTTGGACAGCACATCGGGAAATACCTGAAGGAGTGCGTGATGGTCGCTCGCACGACATGTGGATTTGGTCTCCTCGCGTCTCTGCCGCTGCTGGTCGGCGTGGCCGCGTCGGCTCAGCTGGTGGAGAACGCGGACAACCCGGAGCTGGTGCCGGTGTACGTGAACCCGGCGGAGCCGGCGGACATGGTGTTCGAGTCGCTCGAGCACGACTTCGGCACGATCTCCGACGAGGGGAAGGCCGAGTACGTCTTCAAGTTCACGAACAAGGGCGTGGGAACGCTCCGCATCACGAGCACGAAGGGCAGCTGCGCGTGCACGGTGCCGGCGCTCGAGAAGAAGGAGTACGCGCCGGGCGAGAGCGGCGAGATCCGCGTGGTGTTCGACCCCAAGGGCAAGAACGGCGACCAGCACCAGCAGGTGACGGTGAACACCAACGACGCGGAGACCCCCGTGATCGTGCTGCAGATCGCGGCGAACGTATTCCCCGAGGTCCTGGTGAAGCCGCGGGTGGGGCACTTCGGCGAGGTGGCCAAGGACCAGGCCAAGGAGCTGGAGCTCACCGTGATCGGGCGCAAGCCGGAGTTCGAGGTGACGAGCTTCGAGCTGTCGGACCCGGACCTCTTCACGGTCGTGGTCGGCCCGACGGTCGACGGCGAGCTCAAGGAGGAGGACGGCGGGAAGGGCGAGAAGATCCGCGAGTGCAAGGTCGTGGTGACGCTGCGGCCCGGCCAGGAGATCGGGCTGATCCGGAACAAGACGCTGACGCTGATGACCAACGACGAGAAGCACCCGACGATCGCGGTGGAGCTGATGGCCCAGCACAACGGCGACATCGACATGGTGCCGCGCCGGGTGACGCTGGGCTCGCTCAGGGCGGGCGAGGAGTTCCACAAGGAGGTCACGATCAAGTCGCTGAGCGGCGCGCCCTTCCGGGTGCTGGGGATCGAGCACCAGGCCGTGGCGTCCGACGCCGTGGAGTACTCGTTCACCCCGGTGGACCCGGCGAATCCGAACGCGTACCGCATCGTGATCGACGGGTCGATGCCGGCGGAGGCGCGCGTGCTCCGGGGCCGGTTCGTGATCAAGACGGACATGGAGCGCGAGGAGGAGCTGTACCTGCAGTACTACGCGCAGCTCCGCCCCGAGGCCGCGCCGATCGCGCCGGCGGCCCCGGCCGGCAACTGAGCCCCGATGACCTTCGCCGGCAACATCATCGCCCGCTCGCTCGCGCTGGTGGCGATCGCCACCGGCGCGGCGTTCGTGCACTGGGCGTGCGACCCGATCGCGAGGCTGGCGAGCCCGAAGGGACAGCCGGACGCGCCGGGTGCGGGAACGGCCGGGCAGGCGGGCACGACGCCGATCCCGGACGCGACGGATGCTCAGCCGGGCGCGGCGGCGACCGACGCCGCGGCTTCGGAGGGCGCGGGAGCGGGGCCGGCGGTGTTCGACCCGACGCAGTTGGACACGAACATCGGGACCGAGGCCGCGTTCGGGCTGTGGCAGCTTGGCGAGGTGGTGTTCATCGACGCGCGGCCGCAGGACGAGTACGAGGCGGGGCACATCCCCTTCGCGTACCTGGTGCCGCCGGCGTCGCTTGACTCTGGCCGCCTGGGCGACCTGATGGAGCTCGGCGGCGTGGACCCTTCACAGCGGACGGTGGTCTACTGCGAGGGCGGGACGTGCGACGCGAGCGAGCTGGTGGCGCTGCACCTGCAGGACATGGGGTTCACCAAGCTGCACATCTATGTGGATGGATTCCCCGCATGGCAGGCGGCGGGGCATGAGGTCGAGACGGGGCCTGACCAAGTGCTGGGGGACGCGCCATGAGCGGTGGCCGAGCATTCGGCAGGTCCGTGCTGCTGGTGCTGCGCCTGGTTGTCGCGGGCTTGTTCATCTGGGCAGCGAAGGAGAAGCTGGAGAGCCCGCTGGACTTCAGGGCGAACATCGATGGGTTCAAGGTGCTGCCCGAGCACATCCTGGACCCGCTCGCGTTCATGGTGCCCTGGACCGAGCTGGTCTGCGCCGCGGCGTTGATTGTGGGGTTCTGGGCGCGCTCGGCGGCGCTGGCCATCGGGGCGATGCTGGTCCTGTTCATGGCGGCGATCGCCTCGGTGCTGCTTCGCGGCATGCACGTGGAGTGCGGGTGTTTCGGGGATTACTCGCTCCTGTGCAAGCCGGGTGCTGTCGGTTGGTGCAACGTGGGGCAGAACGCCTTGCTCCTGGCCATCGCCCTCCCGGTGATGATCTGGGGTGCGGGGGCTCTCTCCCTGGACTCGCGGGCGGCGCGCCGCGGGCGCGGAATCCCGGCGGCGGGGCCCGTGGACACGGTCGCGGTCCGCTCCTAGCCTTTCCCCCAATCCACACCCGTCGCCCGGGAACCCCGCGCGGGGCCGCCCGGGCCATACAGACCATGACGGAGCAGCCATGAGCAGGTTCAATCGGTTTCAGCAGCCCGGCAAGGTGAAGGCCACGGTGACCAGCGGCAAGGGGATCGACTACGTCGACTGGAAGGACGTGGAGAACCTCCGGCGCATGATGAGCCCGAACGGGAAGATCTACGGACGCAAGCGCCTGGGCACCACGCAGCGCGAGCAGAAGATGGTGGCGCAGGCGGTCAAGCGGGCGCGGTTCATGGGACTGCTGCCGTATACGAGCGCGACGCTGTGAGTCTTGGGACTTGAGTCTTGAGTCTTGAGTCTTGAGTCTTGAGTCTTGGGACTTGAGTCTTGGGACTTGGGGCTTGAGTTCGGGTGAGGGGAGCGATGCGTCGGGATCATCGGAAGCTCAAAGCATTTGAGCTTGCGAATGACCTGGTCATCCAGGTGTACGACGCGACTCGGACCTTTCCGAAGGAAGAGCCTTTCGGCCCGACTTCGCAGATTCGGCGCGCGGCTGTGTCGGCGCCGGCGAACATCGTTGAAGGGTGTGGCCGTCGCTCGACGAGGGACTTCCTGCGTTTCCGGGACCTTGCGCACGGTTCGCTGCGGGAACTCGGGTATTTGATGGGTCTGGCGCGCCGCCTCGGGTATCTCACCCAGTCGCGAGCGGACGCTCTCGTGGCGTTGTATGAGCAGGCGTCACGTGTGCTCGCGGGGCTCGGACGGTCTCTGCGGGCAGCACCGCCGGATGCGACGTAGCTCCACCTCACGCTCTCGGAAGCTCAACACCCGAGTTCCAAGACTCAAGACTCAAGACTCAAGACTCAAGACTCAAGACCATGATCGATCGCGATTACACCAGCATTCAAGTTCCAACGACCGGCACGCGCGAGGAGCGGATGCGGGCGGCGGTCGATGCGCTGTGGGAGGCCTTCGGCGGGCGCGGGTATTCGTGGGTGGGGTTCTACACGATCCGGGCGGGGGCGGAGGAGATGATCCTCGGTCCGCGGCGCGACAAGCCCGCGTGCTCGCCGATCGGGCTGCACGGGATGTGCGGGTTCGCGTGGCGTGAGCGGCGGAGCGTCGTCGTGCCCGACGTGCGCCGGCTCGGGGGCAACTACGTGGCGTGCGACCCGCGCGACATGGCGGAGGTGGTGGTGCCGCTGCTGGAAGCGGACGGCGCCTGCTGGGGGGTGCTCGACGCGGACTCGTTCGAGGTGGACGCGTTCAATGCGCGAGACGCGATCGGGCTCGCGAGAGTCGTGGAGCGCGCGGCGCTGAGCGCGCCGCTCGGGACGAGGGCGTGGCCGGTCCTTGCCGGCGACGCCTAACTCAGTGGGAATGTGTGGCGCGCTCGGATCGCGCGTCGGGATTCCGCGTGGAGTTCCCTCCAAGACTCGTCCAGACCGCGGCGCCCGCCTTCGACTCGGCGCCACACTCTGGACAGATGACGCTTCTTCCCTCAGCGCGCGGCGAACCGGCCAGGTCATAGCCGCACGACGAGCACGGGATCGCACCTTCCCACATACTCGCGAATGCCCAGATCGCAGTGCATCCGGTGCAATGATGCCGTCCTTGCGCATCCATACCGGAATGATCGAGCTTCTGAAGGCACACGGGGCATGCTGCCGGCGAGCTTCGCAGCGCTTTGAGCGCACTCCCGACGGAGCGATGTCCGAAGAAGACCTTGGTCATGAGGACGGGAACGAGAAGGATCCAAGGGGATATGCCGATCAGCAGTACGCCCTTGCGCAGGGCGCCGGTGAACTGGCCGGCGAAGAAGACCGCGCAGACGCTGAACACGATCGCGGTCGTGATGGTGACGAAGGGCCCGCCTACTCCCCACGTGAACTCCCCGTCTCGGCAGATGACGCGGAAAGACTTGACGAACCGGCGATGGCCAGGAGTGAGTCGCCACCAGCGCGCCATGAACGGATAATTTGGCGGGACGAGGAACGGCCTCCCCGATGCATCGCGGACCGTTTCCCAATCCTGGGGGGCCGTCCGGGTGATGGACCACAGCGGGGCGTCAGGCACCTGGTGACCGAGACTTGATCGACCCTCGCGTGCTGGACGGCGCATGGCGTGGATCATCGTATCGTGCGCGGGGCGGAACTTCGCCACTTCCGCCCCGTCCATGACGGCATCTCCAGGAAAGCGTGCCTCCGGACTACTATCCCGGCATGAGTCACGACCCCATCGCCGAGAGCGTGCATTCGTTGCTTCGAGAGCAGGACCCGCAGGCCGCGGAGATCCTGGCGAGCGAGTCCGCGCGCCAGGCGACGACGCTGGAGCTGATCGCGAGCGAGAACCACGTGAGCCCGGCGGTGATGCACGCGATGGGGACGTGCTTCACGAACAAGTACGCCGAGGGGTACCCGGGGGCGCGGTACTACGGCGGGTGCGTGTACCACGACCAGGCGGAGGAGCTGGCACGCGAGCGGGCGCGGCGGCTCTTCGGGTGCAGCTTCGTGAACGTGCAGCCGCACTCGGGGGCGCAGGCGAACGCCTCGGTCTTCCTCGGGCTGCTCAAGCCCGGGGACACGTTCGCGTCGCTGGTGCTGGCCGACGGGGGGCACCTCAGCCACGGGCTGAAGGTCAACATGAGCGGCAAGTGGTTCAACCCGGTGCATTACCCGCTGCACTATGACCAGGGGCACCCGCAGTTCGAGCAGATCGACTACGACGCGGCGGAGGCGATCTGCATCGAGCACAAGCCGAAGATGATCATGTGCGGCTACTCGGCGTACCCGCGGGTGATCGACTTCGCCCGCTTCCGCGAGATCGCGGATACGTGCGGGGCGATCCTGATGGCCGACATCGCGCACATCGCCGGCCTGGTCGCGACGGGGGTCCACCCCTCGCCCTTCCCGCACTGCGACGTGGTGACGACGACCACGCACAAGACGCTGCGGGGCCCGCGCGGCGGGCTGATCATGACCAACGACGCCGACATCGCCAAGGCGATCGACCGCGCGGTGTTCCCGGGGATGCAGGGCGGGCCCTTGATGCACGTCGTCTTCGCCAAGGCGGTCGCGTTCGGCGAGGCGCTGCGCCCCGAGTTCAAGGCCTACCAGGAGCAGGTGGTGCGGAATGCGCGGGCTCTCGCCGCGGCGCTGGGCGCGCACGGATACCGGATCACCAGCGGCGGGACGGACAACCACCTGATGCTCGTCGACCTGCGGACGCGCGACGCCGACCTGACCGGGGCGGACGCGGAGCAGTGGCTCGAGCGGGCCGGGATCATCACCAACAAGAACGGCGTGCCGCAGGACCCGAGGCCGCCGAAGGTGACGAGCGGCCTGCGCCTGGGCACTCCGGCGATCACGACCCGCGGCCTGCGCGAGGCCGACATGGGAACGGTCGCGGGCTTCATCGACCGCGTGCTCGCGAGCAAGGGAGACGACGCCGTGTGCGCGGAGGTGCGCGGCGAGGTGAAGCGGGTGTGCGAGCGATTCCGGCTGCCCTGAAGGGCGGGGCGGACCCCCGAGACGGGCGCGGCGGCGGGCTGCCCGGTCGGGGCGGGCGCTCCGATAATCGCCGCGGTGCGCGCGGGGCTGGGGCGTCCAGAGAATCTCTGCGCGTCAGTCCGCACGACCGCGCGGGCTCGGGGCCTGGGTCGCCGCGCCGCGGTCGCGGCGGGAGACTCCGCGTGCCGACGTTGAGAGCATGCGATTCTCTATTGGCGGCGCGTGGCGAGGGGGTCGGCGTGCGTTCACGCTGGTCGAGATCCTGGTCGTGGTGGTGATCCTGGGGATCCTGGGCGCGATCGTCGTGCCGCAGTTCGCGGGGGCGGCGGAGGAGTCGCGTCGCACGGCGTTCGTGAGCGAGCTACGCGTGTGGCTGGAGGCGGTGGAGCTGCACGTGGTGCGCGAGGGGAGCTACCCGGCGGACGGCAGCTCCGGCGAGTGCCCGCCGGGGTTCGAGCCGTACATCGACGAGGAGGACTTCGAGCGCGGCACGCCTGTCGGCGGCGTGTGGGACGTGGAGTTCGACGAGTGGGGCATCACCAGCGCGGTCGGCGTGCACTTCTGGGGCGGCGGGCCGGTGCAGGACGACGCGTACATGACGCTCGTGGACGAGATCTACGACGACGGGGATTTGGCGACGGGGATGTTCCGCAGGCTGGATGCCGGCCGGTACTACGCGGTGGTGGAGGACTGACTGGTGTGGCGCGACGCTGTACTCGCCGCGGAGCGCGCAGGGGAAAGGCAGAAATGCTCTTTGGCCGCAGATGAACACAGATTGCCACACATAACGTCGCTGGACGCGGATTGGTCCTTCTGAATCTGCGTCAATCTGTGCCAAGCTGTGTCGATCGGTGGCCCTTCTGCTTCTCCTCTGTGCCTCTGCGGTGAAACTCTTCCCCGCCGCGCTCCCGGCGTGTTCTGCGGCTTCTCTTGGCGCGGTGCCCTCAAGCCGGCACGCCGAAGAAGCGCGTGGTGTTGGCGTTCACGGCGGCGTGGAAGTCGTCCCACCTCTCGCCTCTGAGCTGGGCGAGGGCCTCGGCGGTGTGGCGGGCGTAGCCGGGCATGCAGGGGCGCTTGCCGCGGTGTGGGACGGGGCTGAGGAAGGGGGCGTCGGTCTCGACCATGATGCGGTCGAGCGGGACGAGCGCCGCGGCCTCGCGGACTTCCGGGGCGTTCGGGTAGGTGACGACGCCGGTGAAGGACACCATCGCGCCGAAGTCGAGACACTTGCGCACATCGGCGGGCGAGCCGGTGAAGCAGTGGAAGACGAAGCGCGAGGGATCGAGGCCGGATGCGCGCAGGCGGGGGATCAGGTCGTCAAAGGCTTCGCGGCAGTGGAGGATGACGGGGAGCGAGCGGCCCCAGAAGTGGTGGGCCGCCACGACCGCCGCGAGCTGCTCCTCGAGCACCTGGCGCTGGATCTCGGGCGCTGGCCTCTGGTAGTGATTGTCGAGGCCGAGCTCGCCCCACGCGACACACTGGCCCGACTCGGCGAGGCGGCGGAGAAGCGCCCAGTCGTGCGGGCCCTGGTCCGCATAGAGCGGGTGCACGCCCGCGCTGCACCAGACACGCTCGTATTGCTCGGCGACGGTGAGCGCGGCGAGGGCGTCGGGCACGGTGGTGGAGATGGTGATGCAGCCGTCCACGCCGAGGGAGCGGGCGTGCTCGAGCGTCTCATCGACCTTGCCGGCGAAGTCGGGGAAGGTGAGATGGCAGTGGGTATCGATCACCGTGGAGAGTAGGCGACGGGAGAATGGGCGATAGGCAATGGGAGGAGGCACCAGGCACAAGGCGCTCCTGCTCGACCCGCGACCGAGCGCCAGATGCCGACCCCCGTTCCGCGTTCCCCATTGCCCATCGGCTCACGCCGTTCGCTGCGCGACGAGTTGATCGTGCAGCGCGCGCACCTCGCGTTCGACGCGGGCGAGGGCGGCGTCGGCGCCGCCCTCCATGAGCTCGTCGTAGGGGATGGGCATGCCGTAAAGGACGCGGATCTTCGGGGCTCCGAGGACTCTCGGCCACTTGCGTGTGCGGGGCCACGCCTCGAACGCGCCCTCGATGGCGGCGGGGACGACCGGGCACCGCGCCCGCTTGACGAGCAGCGCCACGCCCCGCTTGAACTCGTGGACCTGGCCGTCCGGCGTGCGCGAGCCCTCCGGGAAGATCATCACGCAGCGGCCCATGGCGAGCCGGCGCAGGATCTCCTTGATGGCCGCGGTGTCGGGCCCCTCCTCGGCCACGGGGATGGAGTTCAAGAACCGGAAGAACCAGCCGAGGTGCTCCTGCGCGAAGAGGCCGGAGCGGGCGACGAAGTCGAGCTGCCGCTGCGTCACGCGGCAGCCGATCGCGGGCGGGTCGAGGAAGGACTGGTGGTTGGCCGCGATGAGCACGGGGCCTTCGGCCGGGACATTTCCCGCGTTGCGCACCTGGAGCCGGTAGATCAGGCGGATCAGCATCCCGG
>DASRXL010000265.1:0-22833 GCA_035654175.1 Phycisphaerales bacterium | reverse complement strand
GGCGAGGCTCGACGTAGGCGAGTGTGGCAGCTGTGGCTACCCGAAGTCTGCGGCGGCGTCTCGCTGCCCCGAGTGCGGACAGTCGCACGCGGTTCGAGGCACGCTACGGCGCGAACGGCGTGCGGTTCTTTTCGGGCTGTTCCTGGTGGGCTGGCCTCTCGTGTTCGCGCTCGGGCTGCGTCAGCATCTAGGGAATCTTGAGAGGTGCATGCCGAACGGTGTCCTGTTTGTTCTGTCGGAGTACCTCTACTCCGAGCCGGCTCTGAACGAACTGCACGAGCGAGTGTCAATCGGACACTCTCGCTTCCCCACGTGGCTAGCCCCTTCGCCGACACAGCGCGCGTATGCCATGCTCTGCGCACGCATCCTGGCGTCTCCGCATCCAACCTATCCTGCGCTCTTGCTTGCAGACAAGGGATTGCTCGCGACCGTGAACGATGACCAAGTGGTCGCACAGGTGTTGGGCCGCTTCCTTGATTCTCAGTCGGCAGAAGTCCGATCGCGTTTCGTCGAATTGCTCGAAGTAATGCACGCGACAGCACCAACGCGATGGGAGACGGTGGTCACTGCGGAGCGCAGACAACGACTGTTGGAAGATCCTTCCCTAAGTGTCCGCCTCAATGCGGCGAGGATGTTCTGGAGGAGTGATGGAGATTCTCGGGCCACGACCGTTTTCGAAGAGGCGCTCAGGACAAAGGAGGGGCAAGCAGCGGTGCTGCACCGGCTTAACTATCCGCTTTCGCTGCACAACCTCGACGGTCGACTCGGGCCAGGGATCGTGAAGGCGCTTCGTGAGCACCCGGACCAAGATCTTGGGCTGAAGGCGCTGCGGAACTTGGACTCCATCACCGACGAGACCTTGCATGAACTCGTGCGCGTCAATTGGAAAGACGACGAGGCAATGGCGTCGTATCACAAGATTCTGGTTCAGATAGGCCCAAGGGCGTCAGTGGAATTCGAGCGACTGCGCGAACGGCTGGACCATGACAATGACCGGGTGCGGGCGACCGCCGCCTTGGCACTCGGCGCGATCGGCGAAGCGGCGTCGGGAGCAGTGCCGGAACTCGAGCAAATGGTGCGGGAGAGCGACCCCGAGGGCGTTGTGTATGGTGCACTGAAGGCGGTCGCGCAGATAGCAGGCGAGCGGGCGTACCCATTGGCGATCGAGGTGCTCGAGGAGACGGACAGCGAACTTGTCCAGGAGCGTGCACTCGAGATCATCGCTTCATACGGCGCGCCAGGAGACGCTCCCGCATGCAATGCAGCGCGGCGCGTGCTCGATCGAGCGCAGAGCCAACGTGTTCGGGACCTCGCAAAGACGGTGCTCGCCCGCACATGTGGACCGTAGTGTTCCTAAGCCACCATCGTATCGAGCGCGGAGGAGTTCCGCGGAGAGGCGCTATCGTCGGGTAGGGAGCGGAGCCGAGCGAGACTCGAGAGTTCCGACGGTCGCGGCACCGGCGAGCCGTCGGCGGAGCACGTTGCCGAGCGTTTCGGGCTCCAGGTACTGCTCGGGCGGCCGGTAGTAGACCTCGTGCATGGTGTCGTGGCTCTTGGGAGCCAGGGCGGTGACCTGCCCTTTGGCCTCGCGCAGGCGCTCGAGAATCGGCGCGGGATCGGGGCAGCGGAAGACAACGTCCTTCTCGCGGACGGTGAGCGTCTTCACCCCCAGGCCGGCCGCGGCGATTCGCAGTTCGGCAAGATCGAGCAGGCGCTGGGCTTGCTTGGGGATCGGCCCATACGCCTCGATGAGGTCCCCGCGCACGCTCTCGAGCTCCTCCGGATTGCGGGCTGTCGCCAGGCGGCGGTACGCCTCCAGCCGGCGCTGGTCGCTGGGGATGTACGCCTTGGGCAGCACGCCGGCGAGGCCGATATCGACCTGCGTCGCGCTGGGCTGCTCGGGCGGCCGGTCGTGCTTGAGCTGGTGCACGGCCTCCTCCAGCAGGCGGCAATACATGTCGTAGCCGACGGCCGCGATATGGCCCGACTGCTCGGGCCCGAGGATGTTGCCCGCGCCGCGGATCTCGAGGTCGCGCATGGCGATCTTGAAGCCGGCGCCGAGCATGGAGTACTGCTCGATCGCCTTGAGTCGCTTCTGCGCCGCCTCCTTTACGGGGCGATCGATCGGGAGCAGCATGTAGCAATAGGCGCGGTGCTTGGAGCGGCCGACGCGCCCGCGCAGCTGGTGCAGGTCGGCCAGGCCGAAGCGGTCCGCGTCGTTGATGATCATCGTGTTCGCGGTCGGGATGTCGATGCCGGACTCGATGATGGTGGTCGAGACGAGGATGTCCGCCTGCCGGCGCATGAACGTGAGCATCACCTCCTCGAGCTCGTTGGGCGCCATCTGCCCGTGGCCGATCACGATGCGGGCGTCGGGCGCGAGCTTGCGCACCTCGTCGGCGATGCTCTTGATGTTGTGCACGCGATTGTGCACGAAGTAGATCTGCCCGCCGCGCGAGAGCTCGCGGGCGATCGCCTGGGCGATGCGCCGGCCGTTGTAGGGGATTACCTCCGTCACAATCGCGCGGCGCTCCAGCGGCGGCGTGGTGAGGCTGGAGATGTCGCGCAGGCCGAGCATCGACATGTGGAGCGTGCGCGGGATGGGAGTGGCGCTGAGCGTGAGCACATCCACGGTCAGGCGGAGCCGGAGCAGCTTCTCCTTGTGCTCGACCCCGAACCGCTGCTCCTCGTCCACGATCACCAGGCCCAGGTCGGCGAACTTCACGTCGTTCGAGAGCAGCCGGTGCGTGCCGATGATCACGTCGATCTGCCCCCGGCGCAGGGCGGCGAGCGTGTCGTTGGCCTCCTTCTGGGTCTTGAAGCGGGAGATGCTCGCGACGCGGAAGGGGTAGTCGGCAAAGCGGGAGCGGAAGGTGCGCTCGTGCTGCTCGGCGAGCACGGTGGTGGGCACGAGCACGGCGATCTGCTTGCCGAATTCGCACGCCTTGAAGGCGGCGCGGATGGCCAGCTCCGTCTTGCCGAAGCCGACGTCGCCGCAGATCAGCCGGTCCATCGGCCGCTCGGAGGACATGTCCTTCTTGATCTCGGCGAGGGCGGCGAGCTGGTCCTCGGTCTCCTCGAAGGGGAACTCGGCCTCGAACTCGCGCTGCCAAGCGGTGTCGGCGGGGTAGCGAACGCCGGGCATGCTCTCGCGCGCCGCCCGGACGCGCAGCATCTCCGCCGCGAGGTCGCGCACGCCCTCCGCGACGCGCTCCTTCTGGGCCTTCCATTTCTGCCCGCCGATGGTCGAGAGCGGCGGCTTGCCGTGGAAGCCGCCGACGTATTTCTGCACCTGGTCAATCGTGGTCGCGGGCACGTAGTACCTGCTCTTGCCGGCGAACTCGAGGACGAGATACTCCTCGGGCTCGGGGCTGCGCGGCGCGAGCTTGCCCGGCAGCGGCTTGGGCTTCATCAGCTTGAGGCCGGTGAAGACCGCGATGCCGTGATCCGCGTGCACGACGTAATCGCCGACGGAGAGGTCGAGGAAGGTGTCCATCGCGCGTCCGGCGCGGAGCCGGCGCGAGGCGGCGCCGCGCCGGGCTTCCACCCGGTGCAGCAGCTCGTGGTAGGGCACGAGCGCGAGGGCGTCGGCCCCCTCGGACCGCCAGATGAATCCCCGATGGATGTAGGCGAGCTGCGCCGCGACGGTGGCCGCGCCGGGCGCATGCTCGGCGAGCAGCTCGCGCAGGCGCTGCGTCTCGGCCTCCTTCTGGCACGCCACGACCACCCGTCCGCCGGCGCTCAGCTCCGCGAGCTCCCCCACCGCCTGGCCGAGCTCGCGCGAGAACTCCGGGAGCGGGGAGACCGGCAGGTCGATCCGCACGTCCGCGCCGCTGGCCCCGGCGGAGAACTGGTTCACCTCGGCGAAGCCGGCGAATCGCGACTCCAGGAGCTTGAGCACCGCGGGCGGCCCGTACAGCCCGCGCGAGTCCGTCGCCCGCTCGTAGTATCCGCGGGCCTGCTCCACCACCTCCAGCGTCTCGGCCAGCAGCGCGCACGCGTCGGTGGGGAGCAGCTCGAGGAAGTTGATCGTCGCGCGTTCGTCGCGCACGGCGTCGATGCGCGAGGCGATGAGCTCGACCGAGTCGATGCGCCGGTCGGAGCCCATCGTCTCGAGATCGATCTCGTTGATGCGCTCGATCTCGTCGCCGAAGAAGTCGAGCCGCACGGGCGCCTGCGCCGTGCCGCCCGGCGGGAAGATGTCGAGGATCCCCCCGCGGACCGCGAAGTCGCCCGGCTCCTCGATGGCGTCGACGCGCGAGTAGCCCGCGCCCGTGAGCCACGCCGCGAGGTCCGTCAGGCGGTGCCGCCCGCCCACGCGCACGGTCCTGGCGAGGTCCGCAAGGCGATCCGGGACGGGCACGCCCTGCATGAGGGCCTGCACGGGCGCGATCACCACGGGCGCGCCGCCCGCCGGGGCGTCCCGGAGCCCGAGCGCCTGGCGCTGCACCGCGATCCGCTCGGCGAAGAGGTCGAGCGCCACATCCGTCTCGCCGGGGAGCACCTCGAGCGCGGGCAGCCGGATGGCGGGCATCCCCAGCCCCTGCAGCTCCTCGAGCGCGTCGTCGGCGTCGTCGATGTGGGCCACCACGAGCACGATCGGCCGGGCCAGGCTCCGGGCGAGCAGGCCCGCGAGCACCGCGGTGGACGAACCGACCGCGCCCGTCGCGACGCACCGACGCCCCTCGGCGAGCGCGCGCGCGAGCCCGGCGACGGCTTCGTCCGACGCCATGGCCGCAAGCCAGGCAGGGGGCGCGAGGTCGTTCATGCGTGGCCTTGTGAACGGGGGATCGTAGCGCCCGCCCGGGTTCACTCCGCCGACGCGTAGGGCGCGAGCTTCGCGACCGTCTTGGGGCCGATCCCCGAGACCCGGTCGAGGTCGTCGAGGGTGCGGAACGGGCCGTTGGCCTCGCGGTCGGCGATGATGCGCCCGGCGAGGGCCGGGCCGATTCCCGGCAACAGGTCCAGCTCCGAGGCGGACGCCGTGTTCACATTGATCCGGCGCGCAATCGAGCCGGGCGGCTCCGCGCTCTCGGCTGGCGCCGGAGCCGCCTCGGCGCCGCGCTCGGCGTTGACGGCGGCGGCGACTTCCGTCGCGCCGGTCGGCGTTGCATGCGCCGGCAGCATCGCGCCGGGAGCGGAGACCCACGCGCGGATCACTCCCACCAGCCCTGCCAGCCCCAGCACCCCGACCGCGACCCACCGCGCGCCGTCCGGCAGCCGCCTGTGGTCATCCTGCGCTGCAGCCATTGCCCCTCTCCTTCTCGCCTCTCAGGCCGTCGGCCACGGCCTCGCCTCGGCGAGGGCCGTGCGGATGCCCGCGAGGCGCTCGAGCGCCGGCTTGGGCGTTCCCGCCGCGCTCACCAGACCGGTGGAGGCCGGGGCGCCGGGAGGATCGGCGAGCTCCGCCCAGCACAGCCCGTGGACGAAGGGTTTGGCGAGCGCGATCGCGGCGACGTTCGCCAGCCACGCGGCCTGCACCCGCTCCGACCACCGCTCGCGCCAGTACCCCGGCTCGAGGTCCGCCTTGTCGGCCGCCGCCTGGGCCGGCTCGCTGGGCACGGCGCAGGCCGTCACCATGATGGGCCGCTCCAGGGCCGCGTAGCGATCCAGGATGGACGAGAGCTCCATGAGGTCGCGCGCCGAGCACCCCCGCTCCGGGATCCCCATCTTCAGTCGCACGGCGTAGGCATCGGCCGGGATTCCCGCCTGCGACACCGTGTCGGCGTAGAGCGTGGGCGGGATGGATTGCCGGCTGACGGCGTAGTGCTCGCCCCAGGGCTGGTCGATCTCGACCTGGACCTTCGCCGTGGGCTGGAGCTTCTTGACGAGCAGGACGCACAGGCGCGTCAGGTCCATGATCTGCTCGTAGCTCATGCGGAAATTGGTGTTGACGTGGAGCCCGGAGGCGACCGTCCATCGCGAGACCGTGCGCCGGTACCGCGTCACGATCGCCTTGACGTGCTCGTACACCAGCTCGCGCAAAGTCTCGTAGTCGTTCTCCCAGATATAGATCCAGTCGGGCACGTCCGCGGGGCGGAAGTCGATCACGGGCCCGGCGTACACCGGCAGCCGCGCCTTGCGCACGGCCCACTCGATCCACCGGTCGGTCCCCGCGAAGCTGTACTCGCCCTCGCTCGGCTCCATGTCCACCCAGCGCATCGGCAGCGTCACGAAATCGCACGACGCGGCGACGTACCGCTGCAGCGCCTCGCTGAACCTCGCCGGCGAGACCTCGCAGCCGATCACCGGCCTGCCGGGGAGCGTCACGCCCAGCGAGTTCTGCACGATGATGGGAACGTTCGGCGGCGGCCTCTCCCCGCTGGCGTGGACGTACGCCTCGACGGCGTCCCCGTAGGTCTGCCCGGAGAGGCGCGGCCCGATGTCGCGGGACGCGTCCCGCACGGCCAATTGCTCGCCGGCGTCGATCGCCAGCGCGAGCGCCTGCCACGCGAGGCGGTCCGCGTCCTTGGTGTGCCCCCCCGCCGTCGAATTCGAGGGGCCCGACCGCTCGGCCACGAGCGCCTGGGTGAACGTCTGGCGCGCCCGCTCGAACTGGAGCATGATCGGGTCGTCGGGGCCGAGCTCGAACAGCGCCCAGTCCTCGAGCTTGTTCAGGAAGAGCATGATCCGGTGGCGCGCCAGCTCCAGGCTGAGCAGGTACGGACGCTCCCGCGGAGGCAGGAGGCAGGTGCGGAGGCTCAGGGTGCCGAGCGGACGCGAGACCGAGGCCCCGCCCGCGCCCGCCAGCTCGTCGATCGGGACCTGGAGGGAAAGCCCGGCGGACGCCCGCTCGGGCAGTTGACACACGATCAGGCCGTCGTCCCGCAGCGCGACATCCACGCCCAGACCGATGCCGTCGGGCCCCACCAGGAAGGCGTGGCGGAGAGGGAAGCCGGCGCCGGGGCTCTCTCCTTGGAAGACGACAAAGCTCAGCATCGGGCGGTGGCTCCTCCGGGCGTCCGTCTTCTCCGAGAATAGGCGAGAGCCCTTTCGCCCGCCGATTCCGCCTTCAGCGCCCGCGCCGGACGCGAGGGAGGGCGGCGGCGAGCCCCCGAACGCCGTACGCTTCGGCCATGACGAGCACCGCAGCAACCCCAGCGTCGTCCGCACCCGTCTATCGCGCCACGTTGCGCCTGCCCGGCGCGAGGTCCGGAAAGGTCCGGGACACCTTCGTCCTGCCCGCGCAGGCCACGCGCCCGGCGGGGCATCCGGCCTCGCGGGCCCGGATGCTCATGGTGGCCAGCGACCGGGTAAGCGCGTTCGACGTGGTGATGCCGACGCCGATCCCCGGCAAGGGAAGGCTGCTGACCCAGATCGCGGCGTTCTGGTTCCGGTGGATCGAGGCTCGCGGCCTGTGCCGCACGCACCTGCTCTCCAGCGACGCCGCGGAGATACCCGCGTCCGCCTTCGGCGAGGGCTCCACCCCGCGCGAGCTGCTCGAAGGGCGCGTCACGATCGGCCGCCTCTGCCGCGTGGTGCCGATCGAGTGCGTCGTGCGCGGCTACGTCGAGGGGTCCGGGTGGAAGGACTACCAGGCGACCGGGGCGATCTGCGGCGTGCGGCTGCGGGCCGGCCTGCGCCAGTGCGACCGCCTGCCCGAGCCGATCTTCACCCCCGCCACCAAGGCCGAGGAGGGGCACGACGAGAACATCACGTTCGACCAGGCCGCCGAGGCCGCGGGAGCGGAGCTGATGGCGTGGCTCCGCGAGAAGTCGCTGGCGATCTACCACGCCGCGGCGGCGTACGCCCTGGAACGGGGCATCATCATCGCCGACACGAAATTCGAGTTCGGCCTGCCGCTCGGGCAGGACGGCAAGCCGACCGGCGAGGACCCGATCCTGATTGACGAGGCGCTGACGCCGGACAGCTCCCGCTTCTGGCCGGCCGACCGGTACGAGCCGGGGCACAGCCAGACCAGCTTCGACAAGCAGTTCCTGCGCGAATACCTCGAGACGCTGGTGAAGTCCGGCAAGTGGAACAAGACGCCGCCGGGCCCGGAGCTGC
This sequence comes from Phycisphaerales bacterium, assembly GCA_035654175.1. Taxonomy (GTDB): domain Bacteria; phylum Planctomycetota; class Phycisphaerae; order Phycisphaerales; family UBA1924; genus PNC22. The sequence continues at coordinate 14,826 of DASRXL010000265.1, read as the reverse complement.
CGGCGGAGGTCGTGGAGGGCACGATCAGCCGGTACCGCGAAGCGGCGAGCCGGCTGACGGCCTGAGCCTCCCGACCGGCCGGCGGCCGGCGCCCGGATCACTTCTTCTCGAGGTCCAGCCTCTTCTGCTCCGCCTCCTTTGCGCGGGCCTCGAGCATGGCGCGGTGCGCCTCCATGCCGGACGGCTCCGGGAACAGCTCCGCGAAGGGTCGGCCCCCGGCGGCGGCGGCCTCGTCCACGGAGGGCTTCCACGCCGCGACCATGTAGTCGTACGCGTACCTGCGCAGGGGCTCGGGGGCGCGGCCGTACATCTCGACCGCCTCGTCGAGCGGGAACAGCTGGACCGTCTGGGCGAAGACCTCGCCGGCGACGACGTTGAAGTCGGGGTCGAGCACGCCGGTCCGCGTCTCGCCGGCGGGGGCGGCGACGACCTCGCGCGTCTGCGTCTCCCAGTAGTACCTGTGCGCCTGGCCGGCCCACTCCACGCTCTTGCGGAAGAGCTCGTCGTCGCCGCCGAGCAGGCCGGCGGTGAAGGCGCCCTGGAGGGAGCCGACCACCTCGGACACGAGCACGTACGCCGAGCGGATGCGGTCCTCCTGCAGCTCGGTGAGCACGAACCGATCGAGCGGCTGGGAGACGTCGATCTTGAAGTACGGGTTGTTGATGTTCTGGCCTGGGTAGGTCGCGAGCTCGTGGTAATACTTCTCGGCCAGGTCGCGCTGGCCGCGCCGGTAGAAGAAGCGGACGGCGTCGCGCAGGAAGTTCTCGTAACCCGCCGAGTACACGGTGTACGGGCGCTTGGCGCGGTCGGCCCACGAGCGGGCGACGAGCTCCCCGAGCACCTCGCCGTAGCTCTCCACGAAGTGCGGGTTCACGGCGGCCAGGTAGAAGCTCGCGCCGCCGGTGATCGAGTCGAAGAAGTTGAAGAAGATCTCGCCGGAACGGTACAGCTCCTGGAGCGACTGGATCGTGACCCGGTCCGTGTTGATGAAGTCGAAATCCTGCTTGTTCTCCTCGGTCCAGCGGGTGAGCGACTCCTCCACGCCCCGGGCCGACCAGTAGAGCGCGTGGGCGGCCGGGTGGCGCCAGTCGATGGGGCCGTACTTGCGCGTGTAGCGGATCATGCGCGCCGGCTCCATGTTGTACTCCTCGGTGAGCACGCGCCGGCGGATATGCGAGATGAGCACCGGCCAAGCCTCGGCATACTCGGGGTCGTCCAGTAGGCGGGCGAAGGCGAGGCTGCGGTCCTTCATCGCGGCGACCGCCTCCTGCCTGCGCACCGAGCGGCTGAGCGCCTGGTGCACGGCGTACCGCCGGAGGATGTCCATGTCGTCGCGGATGCCCCACCCCTCCTCGAGGCGCCCGAGCAGCTCGACGGCCTTGGGGCTCGCCGCCGCGAGCTCCTCGGGCGTTTCCGGCGCGTCGGCGATCACCTGCAGCCATGCGGCGAAGCGGTTGACCGCCCCCTGGCGCGAGCGGTCGCCGTCGATGGTCGTTGGCGGCTCGCCGAGCACGATCGTCCATTCCTCGGCGAGCTTGCGCTTGTAGAACTGATTGGCGTCGTCGGTGATCCCCGCCACCTTGTGCAGGAAGATCCACGCCAGCTCCTTGTGCAGGAGCATGTCGTTGGGGTTCGCCGGGATGCCCTCGCTGCGCAGCAGCCGGATGCCGGCCTGCACCCACTGCCAGCGCTCCTCCGGCGTCTGCGTGGCGACGGAGATGTTGTACGCCATGTTCCACGCGTGGAACACCCACACGTGCGGGAACCGCGGCTGGAGACGGGTGATGGCCCGCGCGAGCTCCATGGCCTCGTAGTACTGGCCCTTCTCCTTCAGGTCGGTCGCGCGGAACCAGAGCCAGTTGACGAACACGCCGCGGAACGCCCCCATCGCGATGCCGAGCGACACCTCCGGCGGATCGCCCTCCTCGGCGGTATCGGCGTAGGTGAGCTGGTGCCGCCCTTCGGAGTTGGTGATCGCCGAGGCGAGGCCGCCGGAGAGCCCCAGCGCGCAGAGCAGCACCAGCGTGGCGCCGATCTGAATGAGCGTGTCTCGTTTCATGGCCGCTCCCTGTGGGGCCCCGCGGGTTCTACCGCCCCGAGTACGTGGCGAGTTCACGCCGCCGCAGGGTGATCGCCGCCCCGAGATACAGCACGGCGCTGCCGGCGAGCAGGAACACGAAGCCGGCCAGAAGGTCCGCGACGGGGATCAGCTCCCCCTGCACGAGGCGGCGCGTCGGGCGGAGATCGCCGTACAGGCTGAAGGCGCCGGAGACGACCTGGGTCACCCACGCCGCGATCAGGCTGAGGATCTTGATGTTCCCCTGCGTGTCGCTTGTGGCGAACGACTCCAGGCTGGTGCGCAGGTAGCCCGACCCCTCGGCCGCGAGGAACACGCCGAAGGCCACGAGGGAGGCGACGGGGAAGCTCAGGAACGTCGACGCCCATACCGCCACGATCGCCAGGAAGACGAGCTTGCCCCAGAGCACCAGCATCGCCCGCAGGAAGTTGCCTCGGTAGCTTCCCACGGAGTACGAGAGCTCCATGCCGCCGGGCGGGAAGGTGATCGTCTCCCCGTTGACGGTCCGCGACCGGATGTCGCCGTTGGTGACGCGAACGACGACCGCGCCGTCGAGCTCGGCCATCTCGCGCCGGCGTTCGGGCTCCTTCTCCGCGGCCAGGTCGCTCTCGGTGACGTTCTGCACGACCGACGGCCACAGCGTGGCCGAGTGGTAGAACCCCGGGCCCATGCGCTGGATCAGCTGCGTGCCGTTGGTGAACTCGAAGGACACCACGTAGAACTCGTCCGGCCGGTTGCCCCCGGCGTCGATCCGGTGGCGGAACGTGAGCAGCGCGTCCCGCTCGCGCGCGGGCTCCAGCCCCCTGAAGACGAAGAGCTCGGAGCGGCCGGGCTCGATCGAGCGATACTCGGTGAGCGCGTTCTTGAAGAGCTCCTCGGTGATCTTGGCCCGCTCGCCGGCGTCCGCCGCGAAGCCCGGGTCCAGCGCCTGGCGGGATTGGATGAATTGCTCGGCGCCGGACTGGAACTCGGGCGTCGCGCGGGTGAAGGGCGGCTCGTTCTCGATCATCACGCGCGAGGCCAGCACCTGGGTTTCGAGGATCCAGCGGTCCTCGGTGAGGTCCTCGCCGCCCCCCGCGGCGACGTACGCCTCACGCTCGCCGAGCGCGGGCTGGCCGCGCAGATACTCCACGAAGAGGAAGATGCCCGAGGCGCACACCGCCAGCAGCACGGCGCTGAGCGCGCTCACGCCCAGCCACTTGCCCAGGATGTAGCTCCAGGGCGAGACCGGCTTGGTCATGGTCTGCCAGATGATCTTGTCGCGCTGATCGAACGCGACCGTGGCGGCGCTGAAGAGCAGCACCAGCACGGCGATGGTCCAGAACGAAAGCCCGGTGCTGAACGAGAGGAACGACTGCACCCGGTAGCGCAGCGGCTGGTCGGGGTCGAGCGCGTTGGGCAGGGCGGCCAGACCGATGATGAGGATCACGATGAAGACCAGCGAGATCTTCATCCGGACGGCCTCGTCCAGCACCACGCGGGCGATGGAACAAACCGGGTCCGAATGGCCCAGCGCCAGGCGCACGAGCTGCAGCAGCGCCGTGAACGACGCCGTCAGCGCCACGATCCCCAGGAACATCTTGCCCGCCGTCGCGGTGGGCTCGAACTGGAGCAGCGGCACGCCCACGAGCCCCGCCACCAGCAGCAGCGAGAGGTACGTCAATCCGAGGCCGAGCCACACCACCGTCAGCGCCAGCGCCGCCACCACCGCCGCGCCGAAGCCGAAGCTCCGCCAGTCGGTGCGCCCCCGCATCACCTCGCGGAAGGCCTTCCGGCTCGACTCGATCGCCGAGCGGATGGTCTGCTCCGCCTCCGTCAGCTCCTCCCCGGCCGCGGGCTCGGGCAGCTCGGGCTGCGCGGCGGTCGTGGGCGCCGCCGGCGCCGTCTGACGCACGGTGTACGTCGCGAACGCCGCGACCGCGGCGAGCACGATCACCACGCTCGCGATGATCTTGAACGGCCTGGATCGCTGCAGGCGGTTCGCGGCCGCGAATCGTTCCCGGATCGTCACGGCTGGCGGCCCCCGTCCCGCTTCTCGGGCTCGTCGCCCCCGGCGAGCAGGGAGTCGATCACGGACGTGTCCACGTCCGGCGCATCGGCGTCCCGGGGTGCGTCGGCCGGGCGCGCGGGGCCGGCGCGGTGCGCCGGCGCTCCCGGGGCGGCAGCCGCGGGGCGGGCGGGCTCTGGCCGGGGCTCTGGCCGGGGCTCGGCCACCAAGCCTTCGATGAGAGCCTCGGCGCGATCTGCGGCCTCGGACTCCGGCGCGATCTCGCCGGCGTCCTCGAACGTGGCGCCCCGCTCGGGCTCCTCGGAGGTGAGGCGCGAGATGAGGTCCTCCCCGCTGGATCGCTCGCCGGCCTTGAGGAATGCCGCGGTCGTGCCGCCGTGGGTCGCCCCCGCGGTCTCGAGCCGCTCGGTGCGGGCCTGCTCGACGATGGCAAGGAACTTCTGCTCGAGCGTCTGGCGGGGGTGGGAGACGCGGAGCACGCTGCGCCGGCCGCCCGAACGGCGGCGGAGCACCTCGTCGATCTCGGCGATCGTCTCGTCGTCGAGGGCGTCGGTCTCGATCGTGGTGCGATCGTGCGTGACCAGCATGGTGTCGCACGTGCCCTCGTCGCGCTTGCGCCCGCCGTAGAGGATGACCATCCGGTCCACGCAGTCCTCGACGTCGGCGAGCAGATGGCTGGAGAGCAGCACGGTCTTGCCGCGCCGGCCGAGCTCGAGGATCAGGTCCTTGACCTGGCGCGTGCCGATGGGATCGAGCCCGGTGGTCGGTTCGTCGAGGATGAGCAGGTCGGGGTCGTTGATCAGCGCTTGAGCGAGGCCGATGCGCCGCTGCATGCCCTTGGAGTATTCGCGGATCGGCCGGTGCTGCACGTGCGTGAGCCCCACCATGTCGAGCAGCTCGTCCACGCGCCGCCGGCGCACCGAGTGCGACAGCTCGAAGAGCTTGCCGTAGTAGTCGAGCGTCTCCCTCGCGTTCAGGAAGGGGTAGAGGTACGACTCCTCGGGCAGGTACCCGATCCGCTTCTTGATGCTCACGTCGGACGGCGGCTTGCCGAAGATCGCGACCCGCCCCCGCGTCGGCCGGAGCAGGCCGAGCATGATCTTGATGGTCGTGCTCTTGCCCGAGCCGTTCGGCCCGAGCAGCCCGAAGATCTCGCGCGGAGCGATGTCGAAGGAGAGCGAGTCCACCGCCCGGGCGCGGCTGCGCATCCAGAAATCGCGGAAGGTCTTCGAGAGGTTCTGGCACGCGACGACCGGCTTTCCCCGGGCCGCGCTGTCAATCGCCTGGTTCATCGGCATCCTCGCCCCGTCAACCCGGGGTCGCGTTCAGGCCTTCCTGCGTTCTGAAGCGGTCGCGTTCCATCTCCTGCCTCCGGTCCTCCGCCGCCCGCTCGGCCTCCGCCTCGCGCTGCCGCCGCTCCTGCTCCACGCGCAGCTCGGGATCGCGGTTGATGAGCAGCTCGAGCGTGTCGACGCCGGACGGGTTGAAGAAGACCTCCACCCGCTCGTCGCCGAAGAAGCTCCCCAGGGCGTCGGTCCAGTCCGCCGACACCATCACCGTCGGGTTCTGGCGGAACTGCCCGAGCTTGGCCTGGAACAGCGCCAGGTCCGACTTCGCGGCGTCGACCACGGTCGAGCGGTGCCGCTCCGCCTGGTACATCATCTCGGCCACCGTCCCGCCGACCGGCGGGTTGCGCTCCGTCCCGTCGACCACGACCGGCCGGCCCTCGAACACGCTCTCGATGAGCCCGAGCGTCTCGGAGGCCCCCGCCTGGTCGTCCTCGTCGATCTGCGCCTCGTAGCGGTTGATGAGCTCGATCAGCAGCGGGGCCGCCCCGCCCGCCGCGTTGGAGAGCGTGGTGTTGCCCTCGCGCTGCGCGTCCTCCCGCGCCTTGCTGGCGTTGCTCGACGCCTCGAGCACGCTGTTGAACGCATCGCGCAGGTAGGCCGGCGGGATCTTCGCCGAGAGCGACAACTGGGCGATCTCCAGCCCCGTGCCGTCCACCCCCATCTCCTGCAGGGTCTGCTGCGCAATCGCCTTGGCGCGCAGCGCCACCGACCCGTCCTCGCTCACCCCCTGCTTGAGCAGCGCGTCGATCTCGACCTCCGCGATCGCCCGCACGATCCCGCGCTGCACCGCCGCGCGGATCATCCCGGTCTCGTGCTCGGGGTACACGCTCGCGGCGTAGCGGCTCGCGTCCGCGCGGGAGTACTGCACGCGCCACTGCGTGTGGGCGATGGCGCCGTCGGCGGTGAGGAGAAAGCCGTCCTGGTCCGGGCTCAGGCTCGAGGACTGGCGCAGCTGGTCCACCGCCTGGTTCTCGCGCCCGGGCTCGACGTAGGGCCAGAACATCCTGTCGATGTTCAGCTCCTTGTTGCCGACGTCCACCTTCACGAGCTCGCCGATGGGGTAGGGTGGAGAGAAGTGGAAGCCGGGGCGGAGGTCCTGCGCGGCGACGTCGCCGAACACCAGGCGCACCCCGCGCTCGTTGGCCCGCACCGACTGGAACCCGCTCCCGATGTAGAGCACGACCAGCACGACCATCGCCAGCTGCAGCAGCCGGAAGGTGATCCGCAGCGCCTCGGCGAGCGACTGGTTCGCGGGGTCCATGAGCGAGGCGTGGTCCACGCGCTCGTCGCGCCGGCGGAGCTGCACCGACGCCGCGCGGCTCGGTCCGGTGTCCGCCTCGCCGTGATCGTGGGGCCCTTGGGCCGGGTGCTGCTTGGTCACCGCGAGCCCTCCTCGCCCTGCGCGCCCCCGCCCTCATCGCCGCCGGAGGCTCCCGCGCCGCCCCAGGCCTCGGGAAGGCCGCTGGAGGGGATGGCCCCCGCCGGATTCTCGCTCATGGCCTTCGGATCGACGAGCGAGAAGCCGGGCGAATCGGTCGAGAGAATCACCGTCGTGCGCTCGCTGAAGGCCCTCCGGAGCAGGTCCAGGTTCTTGAGGAAGACGGCGAGCTCCGGGTGCTCGCCCATGCGGCTCTGGTATTGCGCCGCGGCGGTGTCGCCCTCCGCCTCGATCTGGCGGGCCTTGAGCTGCGCGAACGTCAGGATGCGCTCGCTGTCGGCCTGGGCCTTGGCGCGGATCGCCTGCGCGATGGCCTGCCCGCCCGCCTCGATCTCCTTGGCCAGGCGGTCGCGGTTGGCCGCCATGCGGTCGTTGACCGCGCGGGTGGTCGCCTCGGCGAGGCGGACGCGATGGATGCCCACGGCGGTCGGGTCGATCCCGTAATCCCCGATGGAGTTGCCGCGATCGTCCGGCCGGGTGAGGGCGGCCAGGATCCCGCCCTCCAGCTCCGGCAGCTTCGACCCGCCGGTGGGGGTGAAGAGGTCGGAGAGGGCGTACTTGCCGGTCTCGGACATCGCGCCGGCGAGAAGGGACTTGAGCGTGCTCTCGGCGGCGGCGAAGTGGTCCTCCGGGCGCGTGCCCGCGTTGCTGAAACGCTCGAAGAACTTCAGCGGGTCGGCGACGCGCCACGTCAGGAACGCCTCGACGATGATCTGCCGATCGTCGCGCGTCTGCTGCGCCTCGGCGCGGGTCTGGAGCAGGCGGGTGCGCGTGTCGTAGGTGGTCACCGCCTGGATCGGGTACGGCCACTTGAACCGCAGGCCCGGCTCCGTGATCGTGGACTTCTCGCTCGCCTTTCCGAATGTCGTGACGACCGCCGCCTCGGTGAAGCGCACCGAGTAGGTGACGGTGAAGGAGAGCAGCGCCAGAAGGAATATCACCGTCAGCGCGATAGGGACCAGCTTCTTCACAGGGTGTGCTCCTCGGCGCATCCGGCCGCGTCGGGGCCGGACGCGGATAGATCATTCCTCTGGGTTCTGTTGGAACAGGCCGATCCCGACCTTCTCGTCCTGCAGCTCGGTGCGGACGTGGAGGTCGGGGATGTCGCCGCTCACGATATAGATCCGCGCGTGCGCGAGCGATTCGCGCAGCACGTCGAAGTACTGCCCCGCCCGGTAGACGAGCGGCGCCGCCGTGAACGACGAGACCATCCCGGCGTACCTGACGCTCTCGGACCAGGCCCCGATGTGCTTGCGCCACCGCGCCGCCCGCGCCTGCGCCAGCACCTCGGCCGCGCGCCCCTGCGCCTCGGCCATCAGCGCGACGACGGCGGCCTCCTGCGCCGCCAGGTCCGCCTCGGGCGCCCCGCCCCGGCCCATCTCGTTGAACCGGTCCAGCTCGGCCACTATGCGCCGCGCCGCCTCCACCGACCCGGCCACCCCCGCCAGCGCCTCCACCTCCGCGGCACGCGCCGTCTCGATCGTCGCCTCGCGGTTCTGCTGCGCGATCACGACCTCCTCGTACTTGGGCGCGACCTCTCGCGGCGGGTGCATGTGCGCCACCGTCACGCTCAGGATCTCCACGCCCGCCCCGCGCGCGCGGCCCGTCTCGGGATCCGGATTGAGCCCGTCGAAGGTCTCCTGCACCCGCTGCCGGATCTCCTCCGCCAGCTCCGAGCGGTTCCCCCCCAGCACCCGGTCGATCGACACCGCCGAGATGTATTGGGTCAGCGCCCGCTGCCCCGCCACGCGCAGGATCTCCTCGCGGGCGCCGGGGGGGCCGAGCTGGTCATAGAGCCGAGCATCGGCCACCGCGTAGCTCAGCGGCACCTCGATCGCGACCAGCGCCAGGTCGCGCCCTTGCGCCCCCTCCTCCCCCCCACGCCCTTGGGAGGGCTGGCAGATGTGGAAGACCTCCTCGCGCGTGTGCTCGTTGGTCCACAGCACCGGCCCGTCGCCATCCGGCGGCGGAGTGCCCAGGTGCAGCGTGCGAACGCCTGTCGCCGTGTGCCCCACCACGCGCACGTCGCCCCCCGCAGTCCTCTCGACGAGCTCGGGCACCACCACCCGGTCGATCGGCCAGGGCGCCTTGAGGTGCAGGCCCGGCCCGACGTCGTCGCGGATCACCCGCCCGAAGCGCAGGATCATGCCGCGCTCGTCCGGCGAGACCACCGCCAGCGCCGACAGGCCCCAGACGACGAGGATGCCCGCGACGATCAGCACCGGCCACGACCTCAGGATCAGCCGGTAGAACCAGGTCTCCTGGACCCCGAAGCCGAACTGGTAATCCAGAGCCTCGCCGATCGAGCGCGCGATCCGGTCGGGCGCCGAGGCGAACGCGAGCACGCGGGAGTCGAAGGCCGGACGCGGGAACTCGCCCTTCTTGCGCGGGCGGTAGAGATCGAGCAGGAAGTTGAGGAACACCTCGACGCCCAACGCGATCATCGCCGCCGGGATGCCGAGCAGGAGAAGGCGGCGCACCGCGTCCGAACCGGCGACGTCCACGAACTGCGCGACGGCGATGAGCAGGCCGATGATCGCCGCGCCCACGGCGTAGGCGGCCCCGCCGCGAAGGTTCGCCCAGATCGGCTGCTTGGCCATGCCGGACACGAACCGGGCGAAGACGAACCCGACGAAGGCGATGATCAGGCCGAAGGCGATCGCCCAGCCCCGGTACTCCGTCGCCGGCAGGGCGCCGGGCCTGGCGAGCGCCTGGTCGGCGCGGAATCGCCAGTACCCCAGACCGATCAGCGCCGCGCCGATCAGGATGCTCGCGATCGGGATCACGAGCTTGTACCAGGTGTGCAGCCGCTTGGAGGCCAGGCGCAGGTCCGCGGCCCCCTCCTCGAAGACGGAGGTGCCCGCCTCGCCGGCGAGCGCCTCGGCCTCCATCGCCTCGAGCCGCTCGCGCCGGTGCTGGTCGTAGAGCAGCACGAGCACCAGCCAGACGAACACGCCGACCAGCGAGAAGAACGCCGCCGATTTCGCGGCGTTGTCCCCGCCGTAGATCCCGTAGAGCAGCAGGATGAGGGTGATCGCGAGCTGGATCGCGAACCCCAGCATGCTCACCGACGCCGCACGCTTGAAGCTCAGATGATCTGCCTTCATGGCCTCCCCGGTGCTGCGAACGAACGAACACGAGGGCCGCGTGGACCGAGTTGCCCACCGGCGAAGATCCGACACCAAACCCGGCGACGGGCCGAGAGGCGGATATTCTGCAAGTCCGGACCCCGCCTGTCCACCAGCACCGCCGTTCCGCGCGCGGGTCGCAGAGAATCCCGGCGAGGCCCCGCAAGAACCATGGGGCGACTGCCGGGTGCGATTGCACCGCCGCGTTACGCCGACCTACGCCGGAGACCCGGGCGGGTTCGGCCCGGTCTCAGAAAATCCTCATCCGGCGCGCGGGACCCGCGAACCCTCCGCGCCAGAGCGTGTAAAGATGACACCTGCATGATCCTCCAGACGACCACCATCGCGCGGAACACGTTCATCGAGAGCGTGCGCCAGCCGGTCTACTTCATCGTGCTGGTGCTCGCCGGCCTGCTCCAGGTATTCACGACCTGGAGCACCGCGTACAGCATGGGCTACACGACCTCCGCCGAGGTCTCGAAGGACAACAAGCTCTTGCTGGACATCGGGTTGGCGACGATCTTCGTGGCCGGGGTCCTCCTGGCGGCGTTCGTCGCCACCGCCGTTCTCAGCCGCGAGATCGAGACCAAGACCGTGCTCACGGTCGTCAGCAAGCCGATCAGCCGCGCCTCGGTCATCTTCGGGAAGTATCTGGGCGTGGCGGGAGCGATCACCGTCGCCGTCGTCATCATGACGGTGTACCTTCTCCTGGGCCTGCGGCACGGCGTGATGTCCACCGCCGCCGACGCGCCCGATTATCCGATCATCGTCTTCTCGACGGGCGCCGTGGCTCTCTCGATCGGGGTGGCGGGCTGGTGCAATTTCTACTATGGATGGTCCTTCCCACAGACGGCCAGCCTCCTGCTGCTCCCCGCGATTCTCCTGGCCTACCTCCTCGCGCTGCTGGTGGGCAAGGAGTGGAAGCTGCAGCCGATCAGCACCGATTTCAAGCCGCAGATCACCATCGCCTGCGCCGCCATCCTGCTGGCGCTGCTGGTGCTCTCGGCCGTCGCCACCGCCGCGTCGACCCGCCTCGGCCAGGTGATGACGATCGTGGTGTGCGCCGGCGTCTTCCTGCTCGGGCTGCTCTCGAACCATCTCCTCGGCAGGCACGCGTACCGCAACCACGCGGTCGGGATCGTGGAATCGAGCGCGCCGGTGCTCGCTTCCCGCGCCGCGTTCGACCGCTCGGGCGACGAGATGCACGTCGTGCTCCGCGCGCCGCCCAAGGCGGAGATCCGCCGGGGCGCCCCGATCTTCTACGGCCCAAATCCGAGCGGATTCATGCTCGCCGGCGGCGGGACCGGCGCCCCCGGCGAGGAGTCGCGCGGGGTCGTGGCCACGCACGTCGACGGGCGCGAACTCACGCTCACCATCCGGGGTGAGTCGCCCATCCCCGAGCGCCCGCCCTCGCCCGGGGATCACCTTTTCCTCCGCCCCACCCAGGTCAACGCCGCCGCCGCGGGGCTGTTCGCCGTCGTCCCGAACTTCCACCACTATTGGCTGACCGACGCGGTTTCCCAGAACAACCCCATTCCCCCATCCCACCTCGTGATGCTCGCGGGCTACGCGGGGACCCAGATCGCCGCCTTCCTGGCTTTGGCCGTGCTGCTGTTCCAGCGTCGTGACGTGGGCTAGGCTCTGGAGGGAAGCAACGGAGGCGCGCCATGAACCAAAGACCCTCGCTCCTCGATCAGGCAGGCATCTCCGACAAGGCCGCACCAGCCCGGGGCGCCTCGAAGGGCGATTTCGGCGACAGCGAGAAGAAGAAGCTCGTCATCGCCGGGGTGCTCCTGCTGCTGGCCGCACTGGGGATCGCGTGGGGACTCGGGCTGTTCTCCGGCGGGGCGCCCAAAGTCGACCCCGAGGAGCGGGCGCAGCGCGAGGCTCAGTACGAGCAGCAGCTGGAAGAGGAGCAGAAGCGGAACGCCCGCCTGCCCGAGCCGCCCGTCGAGGCCGGCGGCTAATCCTCGTCGGACCCGCCGCTCATGTCGCCCAGTTGACGGAAGCACGCTTCATACGCGAGCAGCGCCGTGGCCGCCGAGCGGGCCGAGTCCGCCGCGTCGCTCCCGATCGGGAGCGCGGAGCGGAATGTAAAGAGCATGTCGTCGGACCGGAAGTGCTCCACGCGCGGCGGGGCGCCGTCGTACCCAAGGTCCACCAGCTCATCCTCGATGAGCTCCTCGATCTTGTCCCCGGTGTGCAGCAGATCCGTCTCGATGGACTCGCTCAGCCAGCGGTTCGGCGTGACCAGCGAGACCCACAGCCGCCCCGCGCCGTCCCATTCCAGGCGGTACTCGGCGGGCTCCGCGGCGTCGCGGGCGGGGCACACCAGCCGGTCCCCCTCGAGCCTGACCGCGCCGAAGACGTCGGCCTGCCTGGCCCGCTCCGCCACCTGCTCCAACAGCGCCGCCATCGATCCAGGGCCCATCGTCGCTCCTTCCGGCCCGGCGGGAACTTCGTCCTCGGGCGTGCGGACGGTACGCCGGAAGGAGCACACCGCCAAGCATCGACAGCCCATGCGGTCGGGGCATACACTCCCGCCCCGGTCGGCATGGACCGGCTGAAAGCCCAGGTGGCGGAACTGGCAGACGCGCTACCTTGAGGTGGTAGTCCTGGCAACAGGGTGGAGGTTCGAGTCCTCTCCTGGGCATTCCGAGACCGATCCCCCCGGCACGCCGGGTGCGATCGAACCCGCGTCGCTCCCACGGGCGCGGCGCCGCAACGCCGATCATGAGCCTGACCCGAACGATGGCAAGGCTCGGAGGGGGCGCATTGGCCCTGTTGGGCCTTGCGGCGGTGGTTGCGCATGCAGCCTTTGCACGGCCCCAACCCATCCCGCAGGACTCCCGCGCGCAGCCCGCGCCCGAGGCCGTCCAGTCGGGGCCGGTCATCGTCCACTTTCTGGACGGACGCCGCATCGAGGGCGACCTCGTCCGGCAGGACCCGGCCGAGGTGGTCGTCCGGATCGCCGGGATCGACACGGTCCTGAACCGACGCGACATCCTTCGCGTGGACCCCGTGCCCCCCGTCGAAGAGCATTACCGCCGGCTGAGGGCGGTGATCCGGGATGACGACGTTGAGCAGCTCCTCGTGCTCGCCGATTGGCTGCGCGATCGCGAGGCCTACGCCCTCGCGCTCGAAGAGCTTGCCCACATTCTCAGCGTGGACCCGGCGAACGCCGAAGCCCAGAGCCTCAAGCTCCAGGTGGAGGGTCAGATCAAGCTCCGCGCCGAGTCGGCGCGCCACGCCCGCGCCGAGGAGGACCCGGCGGACGCGGCGCCCCGCCTCCGCCGCCCCGAATTCCCGGTGCTCACGCCCGACCAGATCAATCTGCTGAAGGTCTATGAGGTGGACCTCGGCGATCCGCCGCGCCTCTCCGTCGCGCGGGAAACGGTCGACGAGCTCATGCACACCTACGCCGGGCACGAGCTGATCCCGCAGAGCCGCGAGGGACGCGCGGCGCTCGCCCGCCGGCCGGCGAGCCAGATTCTCGAGCTCATGTTCCGGCTCAAGGCGCGGGATTTCTACGGGCGCGTCAGCGTCGAGGAGGAGCCGCGGGCGTTCAAGCTTTTCCGGGAGAATGTGCACCGCGCGTGGCTCGTGAATTCGTGCGCGTCCAACGCGTGCCACGGCGGGCAGCAGGCCGGCCGGCTGTGGCTCAACAACGAGAGCCAGAACTCCGAGCGCACCATCTACACCAACTTCCTGATCCTGGAGCGCTACCGGCTCGCCGACGGCACGCCGCTTCTCAATTACCAGGCCCCCGCCGATTCGCCCCTGCTGCAGATGGCGCTCCCGCGCGAGGAGAGCCTCTACCCCCACCCGCTCGTGAAGACCTCCCGCACCGCCGCGTGGCGCCCCGTCATCGGGTCGGTGGATGACCAGCGCTTCCTCGCCGCCGTCGAGTGGCTCAACGCCATGTACCGCCCGCGCCCCGAATACCCGGTGACGTACAGCCCGCCGAGCCCGACCGACGGAGTGCCCACGATGCCGGACACCCCGATCGGCGAGCGCTAGCCCTCGCGACCCCCCGCGCCGACCCCGGATGCGGCGGATTTGTGCTAGAGTTGCCGAGCGGGCCCGTCCGCGGCCGAGGGCGGGCCCAGCGCCACAGAAGAACCCCAACGGACCAACAACATGAGCGATCGAGTCGAAATGAAGAGGCGGATGGCGCGGGTGCGCGGCGGGGCCGCGCGCCTCGCGCTGGTCGCGGGGTGGGCGTGCGTGCTCGGCCTCGCCGGCTGCGGCCGGGACGAAAGCGAGCAGGCGCTCAGCGACGCCTCGATCAAGCTCGCCGCGCTCGACGTCGGGGTCGGCACGCGCATGCCCGAGGGCGTCTCCAGCAGCACCTACACCGAGGTGGTGCAGTCGATGCAGCCCATCGCCTCGGGGGAAGGCGCCCTCGCCGCCGACGCCGCCGTGCTGCTCTCCAACGCCCAGCGCGGCCTCGGGATCCACGCCGCGGCCCACGCCGCCGACCTGGAGAAGCAGGCCCTCAACATGATGCCCGGCATCCGGGCCCGCCTCCGCGCCTGGCAGATGCACAACGCCGCGGCGGAGGCCTCGCAGGCGTACGACCCCGCTCCCGAGCTCGCCCGCCTCGATGCGGACGTGCGCGCGCGCCAGGAGGAGGCGGAGCGCGTGCGCGCCGCGAAGGGGCAGGTCGAGGAGCGCATCGCCGGACTCTTGAACCAGGTCGCCGATCGTCTGACGCAGGCGTCCGCGCTGCGCGACCAGGCCGGCGCGCTCCAGCTCCAGATTCCCGCGGTCTCCGCCACCGAGGGCCTCGCGCTCGCCGAGCAGATCCGCGAGCTGAGCCGGCA
>DASRXL010000264.1:0-13443 GCA_035654175.1 Phycisphaerales bacterium | reverse complement strand
TGCTCCGGCGTGTACTCCTTGCCGCGCACCTTCACCTTCACCATCTCTTCGGGCCCGCCGGTGATCTCGTAGGGGACCATCTTCTCCTCCTGCGCGACCTCACTGTGGCGACGACCCATGAAGCGCTTGATGGAGTAGACGGTGTTCTTGGGATTGGTGACCTGCTGGTGCTTGGCCTGCTTGCCGACGAGCCGCTCACCCTTGTCGGTGAACGCCACCACCGACGGGGTGGTCCGGTCCCCGGCGCTGTTGATCAGCACCTTGGGCTGTCCGCCCTCCATAATGGCGACCACCGAGTTGGTGGTGCCCAGGTCAATCCCGATGATCCTCGACATAGCCGCGTCTCCGTGATGCGGGTTTCTCTCCGGGAGGAGCCGCTCGGGCCTCCCCGCGACGGTATTGCAAGGACGATGCCATTCGGCCGATTCGACAGTTCATCCACCCGCCCCGGATCAGCCCGCCGGGCGGGCAGGGTCGTGCACCGGCCTGCCGAATCGGCAGCGGCCGGGCTGGGGAAACCGCCGCGCCAGCGCAGAGGCCGGGCGTAGCCGCGGCGGGCGGGGGTTACAGCGTCACCGCCCGACCCGTCTCCAAGCTCCGCCGCTCCGCCTCGAGGAGCTCCAAGGCCTCCACGGCCTCGGCCACGCTCACCCCGGCGGCCCGTCTGCCCTCGGCCACGCAGGCGACCAGGTGACGGATCTCGACGTCGTAGCCGGTCAGCGGCTCCAGCGGAACCGCCGATGCCGCCCCGGCCCGGGAGAGCGTCAGCGGCGGCTCGCGGGAGAGGTCGAACTCCGCAGTCGCACGCTCGAAGCAGACGACAAAGCGCATGCGGAACCCGAAGCCGGGGTCGTGGCCCCAGCCGCCCTCGGCGACAACCATCTCTGGGCCGCCGGGATAGCGATAAATGGTCGTCAGGTGGTGCGTGGTGCCGGTGCTGACGACCTCGGCGGGGCGGCCGAAGCACGCGCGGATGAAGTCCGCGTCGTGGATATGCAGGTCGAGCAGCGCGCCCCCCGAGCGCACTGGGTCGGCGTAAAAATCCGCCCAGCGGGGGGGCGATCCCAGCCTGTGGAACGTGGCCGAGCGCACCGCGCCGTACTCACCTGACCTGATCGCCGCGCTCAGCCACGCGTACGCCGGCCAGAATCGGATGCACATGCCCGGCATGACGATCCGATCGGCGCCGCGCGCGGCCTCCGCCACCAGGCGGCCGTCGGCGCTGGAGAGCGCAAGCGGCTTCTCGATGAGCACGTGCTTTCCGGCGCGGATCGCGCCGAGCGCGACCTCGACGTGCGTTGGCGTCGGCGTGCAGATCGAGACCAGCGCCACGCCCGGGTCGGCCAGCAGCTCGCGCCAGTCGGCGTATCCCCGCACCTCGCCGGCATCGAAGATCCTGTCCGCCTGCGCACCGGTCGCGATGTTCCCCGCGGCCTCGCCGCGCCCGGAGCGACGCGCGGGGTCAGGGTCAGCCACGGCGGCGAGCCGGCACGGGAACCCGGCCGCCCTCGCGTCGCGATAGCACGCGACGTGCGTCCGGCCCATGAACCCGAGCCCGATGACTCCCACCGGGATCTCCGGGGCCGGCGCGGTCATGCGTGCCGGGCTCCCACGCGAGCAGGCTCCGCGCTCGGCGAGCCGAGGGAGCCGTCGGCCTCGCTCGGATGCCACTTCACGAAGCCCTCGATCGCCTGGTACTCCGGCAGGCCGAGCTTGTCGTACACCTGCGCGGTGGCGCGGTTGCGTTCCTCGGCGCGCTGCCAGAACTCGCGCGTATCCCACGCCCCGGGGAAGAGGGCCCTGTCCTTCTGGCTCTCGTGCTTGAAGATCGCCATCCGCTTGCGCTCGACCTCGGCGGGCGAGAGCGGCACGGCCATGTCGATCTCCTCCGGCCCCCACTCCTGCCAGGCCCCACGGTAGAGCCACAGCTCGCACCCGGCCATCCACGGCCTGTCCTGCATGCGGTGGAACGCGGTCGTGATCGCCGCGAGGCAGGTGCGGTGGGTGCCGTGCGGATCGGAGAGATCGCCCGCGGCGTACACCAGCTGCGGCCGGACCTGTTCCATCAGATCGATCACGATGCGGAGGTCGTCCTCGCCGAGCGGCTTCTTCTTGACCTTCCCGGTCTCGTAGAAGGGCATGTCGAGGAAGTGGATGTTCTCCGGCCTCACGCCGCTGAACTTCGCTCCCGCGCGCGCCTCGGTGCGCCGTATCAGCCCCTTGATGGTGCGAAGCTCGGGCGAGTCCACCTCTCCGGGCGTCTTGCGCCGGATGAACTCCTGGATCTCCTGGGCGATCCGTCCCGAACGCTCCGCGCCTTCGCCGATGCCGAAGGCGGCGCAGAACTCCTGCACAAAATCGGCGTGCCGCTCCGCCGCGGCGTCAAAGACGGCGATGTTGCCCGAGGTCTGGTACGCCACGTGGACCTCGTGCCCCTGGTCGCACAGGCGGATGAACGTTCCGCCCATCGAGATCACGTCGTCGTCGGGGTGCGGGCTGAACACGATCACCCGCTTGGGGAACTCGTCGGGCCCGTTGGAGTCGTCCACGCCCTTGGGCGCAACGAAGCGGGGCCGCCCGCGCTTGCCCCCCGGCCAGCCGGTGATCGTCCGCTGAAGCGCCTTGAACACCTCGATATTGATCTCGTACGCCGTCCCGCGCACGGAGAGCAGCTCCTGCAGGCCGTGCTCGTTGTAGTCCTCCTCCGTGAGCTTGAGAATCGGCTTGCCCAGCTCCCGGGCGAGCCAGATCACGGCCTTCTTGGTCAGCCCGGTGTCCCACTCCCGGCCCAGCTCGGCGACCGGGCCGAGCAGCCACGGTGTCCTGAAGCGCGTGAGCTCCGAGGCCGCGGCGGGATCGAGCACCACCTTGGCGTCCGGGTGCTGCTGCAGGAAGCTCGCGGCGACGCTCGGCGTGACCTCGCCCTCGACGGCGCGCCGGATGATCGGCGCCTTGTGCTCGCCGAACCCGAGCATGATCACCCGCCGGGCGTCGAGGATCGTGCCGACCCCCATCGTCACCGCCTTGCGAGGAACGTTCCACTCGCCGAAGAAATCGCTTGCGGCGTCCATCCGCGTCACTCGGTCGAGCGTGATCAGGCGCGTGCGGCTGTCGCGCCCCGAGCCCGGCTCGTTGAAGCCGATGTGGCCGGTCCGCCCGATCCCGAGCACCTGGATGTCGATGCCGCCCGAGTCCCGGATCGCCGCCTCGTACTCCTCGCAGGACGGCCTGACCTGCTCGAACGGGATGACGCCGTCGGGCACGTGCGCGTTCGCAGGATCGATGTCGACGCGATCGAACAGGTACTCGCGCATGAAGCGGCGGTAGCTCTGCAGGCTCTCCGGCTGCATCGGCCAGTACTCGTCGAGGTTGAAGGTCACGACGTTCGCGAAGCTGAGCCCCTCCTCGCGGTGCAGCCGCACCAGCTCCTCGTACACGCCGCAGGGCGTCGAGCCCGTGGCGAGCCCCAGGACGGCGCGCCGGCCTGCGGCGGCGCGGGCACGGATCAGCTCGGCGATCTCCGTCGCGACGGCGCGGCTGGCGGCGCCGCTCGAGGGGTGCACCGTCACCGCCATCTTCTCGGTCCCCCAGCGCGCGCACGCCTGCTCACCCATCCATCCGCTCCTTGTGCGCCGGAGCACCCCGGCGGAGCAAGCCTATACGCCCGGCGGGCCGGCCCGGGCGCGGCCGGCGCCGGCACGCGGGAGCGGCCCCGGGGCGGTATGCTCTCGCAGACGCGAAACCCACGGATCGGGAACCCGCCATGCCGCGAACCGCCCCCGCGATGCCGACCCTCCCCGCCCTCTTTCTGGCCAGCGCGATCATCGCAGGGGCGACGCTGCTCGCCTCCCTGATCCAGGGCTGCGAGAGCCAGAACCCTTTCGAGGCGTTGACCGGCGCGAAGCAGCCGGAGGTCGTGCGCGGCATCTGGGTCACACGCTGGGACTACCGCTCGCCCGTGGACGTGGAGCGAGCCATCGACGACGTCTCCGCCGCGGGCTTCACCGATGTCTACTGGCAGGTTCGCGGCCAGGCGGACGCCTTCTACCGCTCCAGTCTCGAGCCGTGGGGACAGGACCTCTTCCGCGACCGGCCCAATGCCACCGATCCGGGGTTCGACCCGCTCTCTGTCGCCATCGCACGAGCGCGCCAGAGGGGGGTGCGCATCCATGCATGGGTCAACGTCTACCCCTTGTGGAAGGGCAAGGAGCCGCCCAAGAGCCCGATGCACCCCCTCCATCGCCGCCCCGAGTGGCGCCTCTTCGACCAGAACGGCGAGCCGCAGCCGGCCGGCGATTCCTACATCATCGTCGACCCCACGCACCCGGAGGCGCAGTCGCACATCGCCGCCGTGTGCCGCGACATCGTCCGCCGATACGCCCTCGACGGGCTCCACCTCGACTACGTGCGGTTTGTCAACGAGGGGCTGGGCAGCGACAAGATCTATCCGGCTGGTCCGGCGGCCCTGGAGCGGTTCTATAGCGCGACCGGCCGGCGATCACTCACGACCCTCGAGGACAAGGCCGCCCACGCCGCCTGGGTGCGCTCCGAGATCACCGCCCTGGTGCGTCGAATCAGCCGCGACGCTCGCCAGGCGAATCCGGGGATCGAGGTCTCCGCGGCGGTCTGGCGCGATCCGGGGCTGGCGAAGGAGGTCGTGCTCCAGGACGCGTCGCTGTGGCTGAAGGAGGGGCTGGTTGATCGCGTCCTGCCCATGATCTATACCGACAGCAATGCGGACTACGCCCGCGACCTGGACGCGTGGCTCGAGGTCGCCGGCAAGAAGCCGGTGACGCCGGGCATCGGCGCCTACAAGCACCAGCCGGCGCAGACGCTGGAGCAAATCCGGCTGTCGGAACGGGCGGACGGGTATTGCCTGTTCGCGTTCGCGACCTTCTTCGAGAGCGTGAACCCTTTCGAGCCGAAGGACGACACCGCCGTCGTGCTCCGCACCAGCCGGAGGCGTGCGCTCGAGCCGATCCAGAACTCGGCACAGTCCGCACGCACGGGGCCCTGAGATGCTCACGCTGGGCCTGGACATCGGGGGCTCCTCCGTCAAGGCCGCCCTGCTCGCCGACGGGCGGCCCGGACCGGTCGCCCGCAGCGACGTGTACGACCAGCCCGACCGAGCGGCCCTCACGCTGGCCATGGGCCAAGCCGCGGCGTCGGTGCTCGAGGGCGTCGCCCTCACGGTTGACCGCATCGGCCTGTGCGCCCCCGGCCTGCTGGACCGCGGCCAGATGGCCATCACCAAATCGATCAATTTGCCCGGGATCGTCGGCATGCCGCTTGGCGAGCTCGTGGCGTCGGCGGTCGAGGAGGCCGGCCACGTGCATGCTCCGCACAGGCTCGCCCTCGTCACGTCCGACGCGCACGCCACCGCCTACGACCTCTACGCGACCGAGGGCCTCCAAGGCCGGCTCTTGTGCCTGGCGCTGGGAACGGGCGTCGGCGGCGCGGTCCTGGACGACGGAGTCCCGCTGCATATCTCCGGAGAGACGCCGGGTCACCTCGGCCACCTCGACGTTTGCCTCGATGAGCACCCGCCGGCGGGGCCGGACGGCTCGCGCGGCACGCTCGAGAGCTACATCGGCCTGCGGGCCCTGCTGAGGTCGCGAGCGATCGCCATGCCCGAGGCGCCGGTCTCTGCCCCCGGGGCCGCTCCGGACGCCGCGGGCGAGCCGAGTTTCGATGCGGCTGCCATGGAACCCCCGCTGCGGGCATTGGCCCGGGCGCTGCGGATCTGTCACGCCGTGTACAGGCCGCAGCACGTCCGGCTCGCCGGGGGAGTCGGTGTGCGGCTCGGACCGTTCCTGCCCAGGCTGCGCGCGCTGGTGGAGCCCGGGTTAACCTCGCTGGCCCGCACGGGCTGGACGCTCGGGTGCGGCGGCGACGACTTCCACGCGGCGCGCGGCGTTGCCCGACTCGCCGGCGGCACGGGCTGACGCGACAGGCCCGCGTTCGACGGAGTGCACGCATGGCGGATCCGCTCCCCCCTGGACGGCTCACCATCCGGCTGCATGCGTGGCGCCGCCGGCCGCGGCGGCGCGCGGCGCTCTATCTCGGCCTCATCGTGCTCTCCGCGCTCGTGCTCTCCGCGCGGTACCGGTTCTACCTGAGCACCCCGCGCGCCGTGATGCCCGCCCCAACCGGCGCGGCCGCCCACGCCTGGTTCCGACCGCGACCGGACTCACTGACGCCGATCGAGGTGCGAGACGCCGTCGCCGGCGATCTGAACATCGCGTACCGGTACCTTTCTACCACTCGCGGACATCCGTCGGGGCAAGTGGAATCGCTGATGGTCGCAGTCAAGGTCCTGGCTGTGGGGCCGCAGGACGCCGCCGCACGAGCCCGGAGCGAAGGTCTCGACATCCCCCTCGCCCTCGCGCGGGCCATGTGGTTCGACCCGAAGCTCGAGCCCGACGTCATCCGACCGGCGGACGATCCGAACGCGGTGACCCTTCGTTCCCGCAACTCGGCCCTTCTCCGCGGGAATGCGCGGAGATATACGGGTGCGTGGTTCCCCGCGGCGGTGCTCGGCGCGGCGCTCGCCATCGGCCTCGGCGAAGCGCTCGCCGTGCTGGGCGGTCGGCTCTTTCCCCGCGGGCACTGCCTCGGCTGCGGCTATCCGCTCGCCGACCTGCCGCAGAAGGTATGCCCGGAGTGCGGGCGCGCGCCGGAATAGATTCGGCTATCTTGGCCTCGCCTCGAACCTGGAGCTTGCCATGCGCCATGCCGTTGTGCTTCTCGCGATGTGCGTCGTTCCCGTGCACATCACCGCCCGCCTGGCCTCGGCGCAGGCCGACAACCTGCCCTCCACGCCAGAGTCTGTCGCACTTGTCGATCGTCTCAACGACTTTGAAGCCGACCGGCGCGCCCTCTCCTCGTTCTACCCGATGTCGTTCGACGGCCCATCCCTCGATCGGCTCGAGCGGCTCTACCGCGAATCCCAGGCGGGGCTCGGTTCGATCGACTTCGGCGCGCTCGATCAGCAGGGCAGGATCGACTACCTCCTTTTCCGCACGCACCTGGAAGCCCAGCTCGACGAGCTCGCACTCTCGCGCCGCCGCCTCGACGACATGCGCCCCCTGGTCCCCTTCGCCGACACCGTCGCCGCCCTCGAGCGGGAGCGTGTCGCGATGCGCTCGCTCGATTATGCGGCGGTCGCCTCGCTGCTGGATGGGCTGGAGGCCGAGGTGAAGTCCCTCCGGGAGCGCATCGAGCAGGGCCGCAAGAATCGCGACGGCGAGCCGGCCGAGCCGGCCGGGGACACGGCCGCGCTCGGGGTCTCGCCGGTGCTGGCCAACCGGGCCGCGGGGCTGGTATGGGAGGTGCGGCGCACGCTCGACCATTGGTACGAGTACCGGGACGGCTTCGAGCCCGAGTTCGGGTGGTGGGTGAAGGCCCCGCGCGAGAAGGCCTCGGCCGCGCTCGAGGAATACGCCAAGTACCTCGCCGAGACCGTCGCGGGAGTGAAGGGGGAGGACGATGACCCGATGATCGGCGACCCCATCGGGCCCGAGAAGCTCCTCGGCGACCTGCGCGCCGAGTGGATCCCCTATGCGCCCGAGGAGCTGATCGAGATCGCCGAGAAGGAATTCGCGTACTGCGAGGGCGAGATGCGCGCCGCCGCCGAAGAGATGGGGCTCGGCGGCGACTGGAAGGCGGCGCTCGGGCGGGTGAAGGAGAGCTACGTGGATCCGGGCGAGCAGGACGATCTCGTCGCGTTCCTCGCCCAGGAGGCGATCGACTACGTGACGGAGAACCACCTAGTCACCATCCCGCCGCTCTGCGAGGAGCTGTGGCGGCTCGAGATGATCCCCGCGCGGAACCAGCGGTACTGGCCCTTCGCCTTCTACGGCGGGAACCACATGGGCGTGGCGTATCCCACGAGCGACATGAGCCACGAGGACAAGCTCATGAGCATGCGCGGCAACAACCGCCACTTCACCAGGGCCGTTGTGCACCACGAGCTCATCCCGGGCCACCACCTCCAGGGGTTCATGGCGCAGCGCGAGCGCCCGTACCGGCGCATGTTCTCCACGCCCTTCCTCGGCGAGGGCTGGTGCCTCTACTGGGAGCTGCTGCTGTACGATCGTGGCTTCCCGCAGACGCCCGAAGACCGGATCGGCATGCTCTTCTGGCGGATGCACCGCTGCGCCCGCATCATCGTCAGCCTGAGATTCCATCTCGGAGAGATGGCCCCGCAGGAAATGGTGGATTTCCTTGTCGAGCGCGTCGGCCACGAGCGGTTCGGCGCCGCGAGCGAGGTGCGCCGGTATATCGGGGGCCAATACTCGCCCCTCTATCAGTGCGCGTACATGGTGGGCGGGCTGCAGCTCCGCGCGCTGGCAGCGGAGGTGCGGGCGGCGGGGCGCGCCACGGCGCAGGAGTTCCACGACGCCGTGCTGCTCCAGGGACCTATCCCGGTCGAACTGATCCGTGCGGCGCTCATCGAGACGCCACTCACCGCCGAGTCGGAGAGCGGCTGGAGGTTCGCCGAGCCCGGGGGACCGTGAGGCGGCGCGTCCGATAATTTCCCGAAGGATGGCGAAGGCTCCCCGCGCCTGCGAGATGCTCGCCCGGGCGCGCTTGCCGGTGTGACAACCAGAGCTATTCTGTGGCGCTGGGAGCAAGGCCGCGCGGCCTTGTGATACAACCTGAATTCGTTCAAAGGCCGGGGAGAGAAATATGTTGCGCCAAACAGGCGTCGTCGCGCTCCTGATGGGAGCGGTCTCTGTCGCATCCGCGGACCGGATCGACCTGTTCGTCTTCGAGAACGCCGACAACGCCGACGTGTCGGGCCTGGACCTGTGGGTGGACGTGGTGGACCGCGGCGGCTCCGCGGACTTCATCTTCCACAATGATTCTTCCGTGCAGAGCTTCGTCCGCTCGATCTACATCGAGAGCACGGGCTTCTCCTCCGCGTCGCTGAGCAACGGCAGCATCGAGAACCCGCAGCCGGCCGGCGTCGATTTCGAGGAAGGCGCCACGCCGGGCTCGCCTCCCGGCGCCATCAGCAATTTCGGCGGGGCGTGGCAGGGCAACCTCCTGGACGTCGGCGCGGATAAGCCCGGCGCCGGCAAGGACGGCATCGATCCCACCGAGCAGCTCGTGCTCCAGTTCGACTACGCCGCCGGCGTCGACTTCCAGGACCTCATGGACGCCCTGACGGACAACAGCCCGGCGTTCCGCATCGTGCAGCACGTGCAGGGGCTCCCGGGCGGGTACAGCATCTGGAACCGCAACGAGGGCGGCCGGAACAACATCGTCCCCCTCCCCTCCGCCGCGGGCATGGGCCTGGCGGGGCTGGGCGTCATCGGCCTCCGCCGTCGGCGCGCCTGATCCGAGCGGCACCATCATCGCGACGGCCGCGTCATCCAAGGGCGCGGCCGTCGTCCATTGCACCGGGCGAGGATCGCACCCCTATTCGGCGAACGCCGCCTCGATCTCCCCGAGGCCGACGCCGAGCGTCCGCCGGGCGACGGCGTCGAGCGCCGCGCGGTCGCCCTCGAGGTGGATCGTGCGGCTGGTGTGCACGCCGCTTTGTCCCGGCTTCAGCGCGAGTGCCGGGCTCGACGTCTCGATCTCGTAGAAGCCTCCGAGGGCCTTCCCGCCCGGCGTGGTCGGCCCGTCGTTGTAGCTGTTGATCACGTCGCCGCCGTACGGATCCTCCTGCACCCGCCACATGGAGTTCACGTAGTCCGCGACCTCGGGGCCCGGGAAGGAGAACTGCACGATCGTGAGCACCCCCATGTCGGGGTCCCAAGAGCCGGCGAGGGGAGTCGCCCGGCGCGGGCTCAGCCCGATCTTGCCGCGGTGCTGCGAGTCGCCCCGGAAGAACAGCACCCCGTCGCCCACCTTCAGCCGCTCGGCCGGCACCTTCCCGAAATACTCGTCGTTCACGACCCTGCCGAGCCGGGCCTCGTCCCCCTCGCGGAAGGGGATCACCACCGTCGTGCGCTGCCCGGGCTTGAACATCCCGAGCAGCCAGATCGAGACGAGGCCGCGCTCCTTCGTCCAGGCGGCGGGGCCGGTGTTGGTCACGCGGTTCCGCGTCTCGTACCCCACGGCCGAGAGGCCGGCGATGGGCGCCCCGAGCGCTTCGCCGATCTGCCGCTCGTCGAGCAGCACCACGTCGCGGTCGATGCGGAGGTCGAACGCGGCGCCCGAATAGTTCTCGATGGATGCGTTCCGTGAGTAGCTCGCCGAGGTGGGGCCGGAGCCCACAAGCTCGAACGGCTCGGAATCGATCGGGGCCGGCGTCTGCCAGTCCTCGAACGCGAACTCCGTCCCCGGCGCGAAGAACAGCGCGAATTGCCCCCCCTCGGGGCCGAGCCAGAGCCGCTCTTCGCCACCGAAGGCGTTCATGTGCGGGCGCAGCTCCCCCGACGCGATCAGATCGTAGTTGATCCAGCCGTAGCTCCGCCCCTCGTCGCCGGTGGCCGACGAGGTCATGACGCGCCCCTGATACTCCCCCACCACGGCCACGCGCGGCCCCGATGGATCATGTCCCAGCACCAGCGTCGAGCCGGTGTGCTCGCGCAGAAACTCGACGTCGTCGCCGAACGTGCGGTGGCGCGCCGCGCAACCACCCATGATGTGTGCCATAGTGAGGCCCGTCGCCAGAACGGTGATGCTTCGTGCGTTGCTCAGAGACTTGTGCATGGCGGGATTCCCCGGGATTGCCGGCGTACAGCGTAGCAAATCCGCATCACCCCGCGTGCCCTGGAAGGGCGAACGCCGGAATACAGTGGCGACAGATCCTGTTTGGTAGAGCGACAACCCATGACCGCGATCCCGCACCACGAAGAGCTCCAGACGACGCGGCTCCGGATCGAGGGCATGCACTGCGCCGCCTGTGTGGGTCGGGTCGAGCAAGCCCTCATCCGCGAGCGGGGGGTTCGCTCGGCCGAGGTGAGCCTCGCCGGCGGGACGGCCCTGGTCAGGGGCTCGGCGCTCGACGCCGATGCGCTCGCCCGGGCGGTGCGCTCGACGGGCTACGTCGCGGAGCCGGTCGTGCGGCGCGAATCGCTGGCCGAGCGGCGCGAGGCGATGGAGCGGCGGCACCTGGCCAGCGTGCGGCGCTGGCGTTCCCGGGTGCTCGTCGGGGGCGCGATCTGGCTGCCGCTGGAGCTGCTGCATTGGTTCGGGCATCACGTCGGGATCCAAGCCCACGCGGGCCCATGGCTGTGGGCGACCGTCATCGGCGCGACGGCCGCGCTGCTGTATGTCGGCAGCGCGTTCTACCTCTCGGCATTCAGGGCGGCGCTCGCCCGCTCGACCAACATGGACACGCTGGTGGCGATCGGAGCGACCGCCGCGTTCGCGCTCTCGGCGGCGAACCTGATCCGCATGCGCATGGGCGCTGGCGATCTGCCGCTCTATTTCACGGAGGCCGCGGGCCTCCTCACGCTGATCGGAGTCGGTCACTGGCTCGAGGCGTCCATGACGGCCAGGGCCGGCGCGGCCCTGCGCGAGCTGCTTGCGCTGCAGCCGGAGGAGGTGACGCGGCTCCGCGACGCCTCCGCCCGCGACGGAGATCGCGTCCGATCCGAGGACGTGCTCCCCGGCGACCTCCTGCTCGTCCGCCCGGGCGAGCGCGTCGCGATCGACGGCGAGATCGTCGAGGGGAGCTCATCGCTGGACGAGTCGGTCGTGACGGGCGAATCCATCCCCGCCGACCGCGCCGAGGGCGACGCGGTCATCGCCGGCAGCATGAACCTGACGGGGCGGCTCGTCGTCCGCGCGACGTCGGACGGCGCGAGCACCACCATCGCCCGAATGGCGGAGGTCGTGCTCAACGCCCAGTCGAGCAAGACGCGGATCCAACGCCTGGCCGACAAGGTCTCCTCGATCTTCGTGCCCGCGGTGCTCGGGATCGCGCTGGTGACTCTCCTGGGCTGGACGCTCGCTGGAGACTGGCTTCGCGGAGTCATCAGCGCCACGACCGTGCTCGTGATCTCCTGCCCCTGCGCCCTGGGCCTCGCCACCCCGACCGCCGTCATGGTCGGATCCGGCGCCGCGAGCCGGCGCGGCATCCTTGTGCGATCCGCGGCCGCGCTGGAGCGGACGGCCGTGCTCCGGGCCGTCGCCTTCGACAAGACCGGCACGCTCACCCTCGGCAGGCCCCGGGTCGTGGAGGCCGACGACGTGGCCCTCGCACTCGCCGCGGCGCTGGCCCACGCAAGCATGCACCCACTCTCGGTGGCCATCGTCGAGGCCGCCCGAGAGCGTCGGCTGCCGCTCCCGTCGGCGTCGGGCGTGGAGGAGCGTCCCGGGATCGGGCTGGCGGGCATGGTCGAGGGGCGGGCGGTCGAGGTTCTGTCGACGGCCCGCGCCGAAGCGCAGGGCCTCGCACTGCCCACGTCCCCCGACGACGCGAGCGTGAGCGCGGTCGTCCGCGACGGCGTGCTCGTGGGACTGATCGCGTTCCGGGACGAGCCGCGTGAGGAGGCTCCGCGCCTGCTGGAGTGGCTGCGCGCCGAGGGCCTGGAGACCCACCTGCTCTCCGGCGATCGCCCGGCGGTCGCTCGGTCGATCGGCGCCCGCCTCGGGATCGATCCCGAAAGCACCCACGGAGGGCTGTCCCCGGAAGAGAAGGTCGCGCGCGTCACGTCCCTCGCCCGCATGGGTCCGCTCGCCATGATCGGCGACGGGATCAACGACGCGGCGGCGCTCGCGCAGGCCGGCGCGACCGGCGGCGTCGGGATTGCGATCGGCACGGGATCCAACGTGGCAATCGAGAGCGCGGACGTGGTGATCCCGGGCGATCGGATCGGCGCGCTGCGCGACCTCCGGGAGATCGGCACGCTCACGCTGCGCACGATCCGGCAAAACCTGGCGCTCAGCTTCGGCTACAACGTCCTGGCGATCCCGGCGGCGGCCTTCGGCCTGCTCGGCGTCCACGGCCCCATCATCGCGGCGCTCGCCATGGCCCTGAGCGACGTCTCCGTGATCGGCAACTCGCTCCGCCTCGCGGCGCGGCTCCGCCGGCGCCCGGCGCCCCGCCCCTGAACTGCATTCATCCCCCGCCGGCGCCGTCCCCGGGCGGCTCGTCCCGGGCGTCGATTGACGGAATGAACGGCCCGTCCTCCTCGCCGGCGGCGGGCTGCTCAGGCTCCACGGGCTCCGGGGCCTGCGTCAGCTCCTCCAGCCGCTTGCGCAGCGAGCCGGCCTGGTACTCCGGGATCGCGAAGAGCCAGCCCGACAGCTTTGCATTCAGCTCCGCGGCCTCCTTCACGCCGGGCTGCTCGTCTGCGCCGGCCTCCTGGGCGCCGTCCGTCTCCTCGCCAGCGCCCGTCGTTTCGCCCTCGCCAGGTTCGGCCCCCCCCGCCGCATCAGAGCTGTCGGTGGATTGGGCCTCGGGCGCCGATTCGGTCGCTCCGGGCTCCTGCGTCTCCGGGTCGGTCCCCTCGCCCTCCGGCGTCTCGGACTCGGGCG
>DASRXL010000263.1:0-25905 GCA_035654175.1 Phycisphaerales bacterium | reverse complement strand
GAC
This sequence comes from Phycisphaerales bacterium, assembly GCA_035654175.1. Taxonomy (GTDB): domain Bacteria; phylum Planctomycetota; class Phycisphaerae; order Phycisphaerales; family UBA1924; genus PNC22. The sequence goes on along the minus strand of DASRXL010000263.1, from coordinate 25,902 downwards.
CAGCCGGCACCGTCCCACCGGGCGATGTTGGTCGCGCCGCGTCCGCCCGCCGCCGTAAACGAGCCGCCGACGTAGAGCGCGCCGCCGTGGACCGCGAGACCGCCGATCCCGCCGTTGACGCCCGCGCCGACGGACGCCCACCCGCTGCCGTCCCATTGCGCGAGCCCGTTCGTTTGTGGCTGCCCGCCCGCGCTCGCGAAGAGGCCGCCGACGTAGAGCCCGCCGCCGAACGCGGCGAGCGCGCGGCCCTCGTTGCTCAGCCCGCTCCCGAGGGGGGACCAGCCTTCGCCGTCCCACGCCGCGATGTTGCTCGCGGCGCCGGCTCCGGCGCTGGTGAAGAAGCCGGTGGCGATGAGCTTGCCGCCGAACTCGGCGAGGGCCATCACCTCGCCGTCACCGAAGGCGTGATCCACGCCGGCGCCGAGCTCGCGCCACACCGCCCCGTCCCACGACGCGATGTTGATCGAGGGCTGGGCTCCCGCCATGCCGAAGTGGCCGCCGACGACGAGCTCGCCCTCGTAGACCGCCAGCGACGAGACTCGCGTGAAGATGTCGCCCGCCGTAATGCCCCCGCCGATCTCGCGCCACGCCTGGCCGTCCCAAGCCGCGAGGTTCGCCGCGGGCGTCTCGGCGATCGCCGTGAACATGCCGCCGACCACGAGCAGCTCCGGCTCCGGGCCGGCGGGGTCCCACATGACCGACGCGAGGACCGGCCCGTTCGCCCCCGGGATCCCGTAGCCGGGCGTCTCGATCCAGCCGGGATCGCACTGCGCGCCGGCGTGGCCCGCGCCCAGCAGCGCGAGCACTCCCGCGCCGAGCCGGCGGGCGGCGGAGCAGATCCGGGCATGTGGCGTGTCGGTGTTCACTGGGGTTCCTCCCTTCGAGTGCCGGCCCCGTCAGACGCGATCGCGCCCGAGGGGCTTTCAGGGTGAACCTACAGCGACCGACGACGGCGCCGGACCCTCCGAATGGTTGGTCGGCCCGCCCTACGGGGTTCCGACATTCGGCGTTGCCCCATGGCCGCGGCCATTATGTCTGTTAGGATATCTGCCGGTGCCCTCCCCGCAAGCGACAGCCACCCTCCCTCCCGAGCTCCTGGATGCCGTCCAGCGCGTCTGGGGCTTCTCCGCGCTGCGGCCGCTCCAGACCGAAGCGATCGCCGCTTCGCTCGAGGGGCGAGATGCGCTGGTCGTCCTGCCCACCGGCGGCGGCAAGAGCCTCTGCTACCAGGCCCCGCCTCTGGTCACCCACGAGACCACCGTGGTCGTGAGCCCGCTCATCGCCCTGATGAAGGACCAGGTCGACGGCCTGCGCCTCAACGGCTACCCCGCGGCGGCCCTCCACTCCGGCTGCACCGAGGAGGAGCTGAGCGGGGCGCGTGAGGCGCTCGCCGCGGGCGAGGTCCGGCTGCTCTTCGTCTCGCCGGAGCGGCTGCTGAGCGAGGGCTTCCTCGGGTGGCTCAAGCGGCTCCGCCAGCCCTCCGGCGCGCTTGGCGTGCGACGGTTCGCGATCGACGAGGCGCACTGCATCAGCCACTGGGGGCACGACTTCCGCCCCGAGTACCGCCGGCTCTCGACCCTCCGCCGCCACTTCCCCGATGCGTGCATCCACGCCCTCACCGCCACCGCCACCGAGCGCGTGCGCGGCGACATCATCGCCCAGCTCGGCCTGCGCGATCCGGCGGTGCTCGTCGGCACCTTCGACCGGCCGAACCTGGTGTACCGGGTCGTGCCGCGACTGGACCGCGACGGGCAGATCGCGGACGTCGTGCGCCGCCACGAGGGCGAGGCGACGATCGTCTACTGCATCAGCCGCAAGGACACCGAGGGTGTCGCCGCGATGCTCAAGGCCGAGGGGCTCAAGGCCGCGCCCTATCACGCCGGGCTCGACGGCGAGCGGCGGCGGAAGGTGCAGGAGGCCTTCGCGCGCGAGAAGATCGACGTGGTCGTGGCCACCGTGGCGTTCGGGATGGGGATCGACCGCTCGAACGTGCGCTGCGTGCTGCACGCGGCGCTGCCCAAGAGCGTCGAAGGCTACCAGCAGGAGACCGGGCGCGCCGGGCGCGACGGGCTCGAGGCCGAGTGCGTGCTGCTCTATTCAGGCGGCGACGCCGCCCGCTGGGCCAAGCTCTTCGCGCGGTCCGCCGAGGAATCCGGCTCGTCGCCGGAGGTGATGGAGGCCCAACTCCGCCTGCTCGACGAGATGCAGCGATTCGCCGCCGGGATGACCTGCCGCCACCGCGCCCTCTCCGAGCACTTCGGCCAGGAGTATCCCTTCCCCAACTGCAACGCGTGCGACGTCTGCCTCAACGAGGTGGACTCCGTGCCCGAGTCGACCGTCGTAGCGCAGAAAGTCATCTCCTGCGTCGCCCGGGCGGCGCAGCACTCCGGCCTCGGCTTCGGCGCCGCCCACATCGCCGATGTGCTCCGCGGCTCGCAGGCCCAGAAAGTCATCCAGCGCGGCCACGACCGGCTGAGCACGTACGGGCTGCTCCGGGATGTGCCCCGCCCGACCCTCCTCAGCTATATCAACCAACTGCTCGATCAGGGCCTGCTCGCGCGCGCGGAGGGCGAGTATCCGACCCTCGCGCTCACCGCCGCCTCGCGCGACGTGCTCGCGGGCCGGCGCGAAGTGACCCTGCTCAGCCCCCGCCAGCCCGCCGAGCGCGCCCCGGCCGGACAGGAGCTCGTGCTCTCGCCCGAGGAGCGGGCCCTCTTCGACCTGCTCCGCGCCATCCGCCGGCGCCTCGCCGACGAGCGCGCCGTGCCCCCCTACATCATCTTCAGCGACGACGCCCTGCGCGAGATGGCGGCGGTGAGGCCGGCGTCGCCCGAGACGATGGCCCACATTCGTGGCGTGGGCTCGCAGAAGCTCGCGACCTTCGGCGACGAGTTCATCTCCACCATCCGCTCCTGGTGCGCCGAGCACGGGCTCGAGCTCGACGCCCGGCGCGGATCCCGCCCACGCCCGCGCGCCCAATCCAGGACCGGCGCCCTCTCCCCCGCGAAGCGAGCCACCTTCGAGTGCTTCAGCCGAGCCGAGTCCGTCGAGGCCGCCGCGGCGGCCGCGGGCCTCAAGGAGCGCACCGCCGCCGAGCACCTGGCCGAGTGGATCGAGTCCAACGCCCCGGACGACGTCTCGCCCTGGATCCAGAGCGCCGACTACGCCCGCATCGCCGAAGCCGCCGGCCACACCGGCCTCGACTACCTGCGGCCGATCCACGATCGGCTGGACGGGGCGTACCCCTACGACCAGATCCGCATCGTCGTCGCGCACCTGCGCTCTCGCGCAAACCAGCTCTGACCCCCGCCGGATCGCTCCGCGCGCTGGCCCGGGCTCTCCCCGGCTCCTCAAGCCCGAGCGGCACACCCGGCGGAGCGTCGCCCGGCGGCCGTCACAACCGACACGCTCTCACGCCTCCGGGCCCCAACCAGCCCAGGTCTCGTCCACTCCGAGTGGCCGCAAGCGCCGTTCACGCCGATTGCAGACCGACCCGACCCGATCTTTCTATGGAGTCGCGTATGCGGAATCCCCGGATGACCTCCTGTGCCGCGGGCGTCGTGGCGCTCGCCGCCCTCGGCGGCTGCGGCGGCGAAGGTGGCGAGCAAGAGACGGCGCAGGCGTCGTCGCCGAGCGCCGACCCGTGGTCCGTCATCGTCACGCCCGACTGGCTCCGGGCCCACGCCGCGACCGACGGCGTCGTGGTGATCGACGCCCGGCCGCCGGATCAGTACGCCCAGGGCCACATCCCCGGTGCGGCCAACCTGCCCTGCGCTTCGACGTACGACTCCCCGCCGGGCAGCACCGACGACCTCGCGCCCGTGTCGCACGTGGAGGCGCTGCTGAGCGCCGCCGGCGTGAGCGCCGAGGCGCCGGTGGTGGTGTACGACGCCGAGTCGTACCGCGAGGCCGCGCGGCTCTTCTGGGTGCTCGAGGTGCACGGCCACCCGCGCGTGGCGGTGCTCAACGGCGGTCTCAAGGGCTGGACGGCCGCGGGCCTCCCGGCATCGACCGAGCCCACGCGCCGCCCGCCCACCGCCTTTGTGGCCAACCTGCAGCCCGAGCGCCTGGCCAGCAAGCTCCAGGTGCGACAGGCGCTCGGCGACAACCGGCTGCTGCTGCTCGACTCGCGCTCCGAGGAGGAGTATGTCGGGCTGAAGAGCGAGGCGGCGCGCGCCGGGCACATCCCCTCGGCACTCAGCGCCGACGCCCGGGCCAATCTCCACACCGACGAGCGCGGGGTCTGCCAGTTGCTCGACGTCGAGGTGCTCCGGACCGCGCACGCGTGGATACCCGGCGACCGGCGCGTGATCACCTACTGCAACACCGGCACCCGCGCGTCGCTCTCCTACCTGGTGCTGCGCTCCCTGGGGCGCAACGTCGCGGTCTACGACGGCTCGTGGCGGGAGTGGTCGGCCGATCCCACACTGCCCGTCGCAACCGGCCTGGAGCCCGCAGGCCTCGCCTCCGAGGCGCCCGACCGATGAGCGCCCGCGAGGCGGAGAGCGGGGCTTCCGCCGTGCCCGCCGAGCGGCGCCGCGGCGTGCTTGCGCGCACGCCGCTCCACGTGCGCCTGCTCCTGGGCATGGCCGCTCCCCTCGTCTGCCTCGTCGCCACGGGCCTGGCCGTCCTCGTCGCTTTCGAGACGGCCGACCAGCGCCGCGACCTGCGCGACTCCCTCCGCTCGACGGTCGTCGCGCTGACCAACGAGTTCCACCGCATTGGCCTGCTCCGCGACCAGGGCGCGGCCGTCGAGACCTCCGAACGCCTCCGCCACTTCGGGACGATCGAGCGCCTCTGGGTGCTCGACGAGATGGGCGTCCCGGTCTACGCGTACGCCCGACCGGGATTGATCGCGACCGCGCCCCCCTCCCCCTCGGAGCGCGCCGACCCGCGCTGGCTCGCGGTCCCGCTCTCCACGGGCGGGCAGCAGCTCGGGCTCGCGATCGTCGAGCCCTCGCTCGACGAGCTGCGGGCGCGCCTCGCCGCCCGGCTGAGCGCCGCCGGCGCGATCTCCGGCGTGATGCTCCTCGCCGCGCTCGTCGGGGCGCTCCTCCTCGGCCGGGCCATCGCCCGCCCGATCCGCCGGATCAGCAGCGCCCTCGCCGAGACCGCGCGGACCCTCGACACGGGACGCCCGCTTGAGGCGCACGGCGGCCCGGAGACCCGTGCGCTCGCCGGATCGGTCAACCGCCTGCTCGCCGAGATCACCTCCCAGCGCGAGCAGCTGGAGCGCACCAACGCCCGCATCGAGGCCGAGGTCGAGGAGCGCACGCGCCAGCTCAAGGCGAGCGAGCGCCGCATCCGCGCCCTCGCGACCCACGCCCCGGTCGGCATCTTCGAGGCCGACGCCTCCGGCGCCTGCGTGTTCATCAACCGCGCCTGGACCGATATCACCGGCCTCATGCCCGACGAGGCGCTGGGCCGCCCGTGGACCGACGCGCTCCACGCCGACGACCGCGCGCCCGCCGCCGAGCGCTGGATGCAGACCGCGGATGCCGGCGAGTTCGCCGCCGAGTGCCGGGCCGCCGCGCCGGACGGACGCATCGCCTGGGTGTGCGCCAGCGCTGTCGCCCTGCGGGAGGACTCCGGCCGGATCATCGGCTACCTCGGCACCATCACCGACATCACCGAGCGCAAGCGCATGGAGGACGAGCTGCGGGTCGGGGCCTTCTACGACCGGCTGACCGGGCTGCCCAACCGGGCCAGCATCCGCGAGCGGCTGGCCGAAGCCATCGAGCGGGCGGCGGCCGAGCCCAGCTTCCGCTACGCCGCGATGTACCTCGACTTCGACCGGTTCAAGCTCATCAACGACACCATGGGCCACGGCGCCGGCGACGCCCTGCTCGTGTGCATCGCCGAGCGGCTCCGCGGCGCGGCCGCGGCCCACGCCCGGCCGGGGCTCGCGATCGCGCCCGCGCGCCTCGGCGGCGACGAGTTCGTCGTGCTGCTCGGGGGCGTAGACGACGAGGCCGAGGCGCTCGCCGTCGCCGCCGCCTTCTGCGAGCGGCTCGCCGCGCCGCACCTCATCGAGGGCAACGAGGTGGTCTCCACGGCGAGCATCGGCGTGGTCCTCGGCCCCGCCGACTACTCCTCGCCCGACGAGGTCCTCCGCGACGCCGACGCCGCCATGTACCGGCGCAAGACGGCCGGCCGGCGCGGCGTGGCGCTCTTCGACGCCACCATGCGCGACCAGGCCGTCGCGCGCAACCGCCTCGAGCAGGAGCTGCGCGGCGCCCTCGACCGCGCCGAGCTCACGCTCCACTACCAGCCCATCGTCTGCCTCGACACCCGCCGCCCCGTCGGGTTCGAGGCGCTGCTGCGCTGGAACCACCCCACCCGCGGCGTGCTCGCCCCGGCGCAATTCATCCCGATCGCGGAGGAGAGCGGCCTGATCGTGCCCATCGGGCGCTGGGTGCTCGGGGAGGCGTGCAGGCAGGCGAGGCTGTGGCGGTCCTGGACGGTCGAGCCCGACCCGCTCTACGTCAGCGTCAACCTCGCCCGCCGCCACGTCGAAGACCGCTGCCTCCTCGCCGACGTGGCCCACGCGCTCGACGCCACCGGCCTCAACGCACGCTCCCTCGTCATCGAGGTCACCGAGAGCACCATCATGCACGACGTCGGGACAGCCGTCGCGGCGCTCTCGACGCTGCGCGCCCGCGGCGTGCGCATCGCCATGGACGACTTCGGCACCGGCCACTCCTCGCTCTCCTGCCTCCGCCAGCTCCCGCTCGACATCCTCAAGATCGATCGCTCGTTCATCTCCGGCCTCACCGCCGACAGGAAGCCCATGGCGATCCTCAGCGCGATCGTCGACCTCGCCAGCCACCTCGGCTTCACCGTCGTCGCCGAGGGCATCGAGTCCGCCGACGAGGCCGCGCCGCTCATCGCCATGGACTGCTCGATGGCGCAGGGATACTTCTTCTCCAGGCCGTTACCACCCGAGGAGATCCCGGCATGGTGCGTCCGCGCCGCGGCGCCCCGCGTGCACGCCGCGTGACGGTCTCCAGCCCCGCGCACGGCGCGGTCCCGTCGCTCGCCTGAGGCGCTCGGGGGAAACCCGCCGTGATCAGCACCCCGCCGTCCAGAGGTTCAAGAACTCGGGCGCGTCGAGCGTGTCAAGCGAGCCGTCGCCGTCGACACCGGCGCGGCAGCACTCGAACGGCTGGGGGGCCGCCTAACACCCCGCATTCCAGACGTTGAGGAACGCGATCACGTCGCGCGTGTCGATCACGCTATTGCCGTCGATGTCCGCGGAGGTGTCGCCCGCATTCCAGGCATTGAGGAAGGCGATCACGTCGCGGGTGTCCACCGCGCCGTCGGCGTTGAAATCGGCCACGCAGGAGCCGATCTCAAAGAACACCGCGCTGTCGCCCCCGAGGCCGGGAGCCGCCGCGAGCCTGAAGGCGGCGTCGGTCGCGAGGTCGGAGACGAAGTGGTCGGCGCAGAGCGTCTCGACGACACTGTTGCTGCCGGTATCGATCACCGCGAGCTGCCCGAACTGGGTCATCTCGCCGTTGCTCGAGGCCGAGGCGTTGCTGACGGCGACGAGCAGACGGGCGCCGGCGTCGTCGAGCGCGATCCCCACCGGCGTGTCGTCGAGCGCGATGGTGTCGGTCATGACGAGCGCGTCGGTGTCCACCACGCCGATGTTCTTGTCGCTGGTGTTCATGATGTAGAGCGTCGAGCCGTCGCCGCTCACGACGCTGGTGAACGGCCCGGCGCCGACCGGCGCCGTCCCGATCTGCATCGACGCCCCGCCGGCGTTCGTCACGACCGAGACATTCTCGGAGTTGCGGTTGGTCACGTAGATCCGCGAATCGTCCGGGCTGAAGCTCGCGGCGGTCGGGAAGTCGCCCACGCTGACGCTGGCCTCGACGGTCCAGCCCGCCGTGTCGATGATGCTGATCGTGTCGCTGAAGCTGTCGCACGTGACCAGAGTGCCCCCGTCGTGGCTGAGGGCGATGCCGGAGAACTGGTTCCCCGTGTAGCCCACGCCGCCCATGTCGCCGGTCGCGAGCTTGGGCCCCTCGGCCGAGAGCGTGTCGAGGTTCACGCGCCACACGCCGTCGGACACGACCACCGCGATGTAGGCGTACGTGCCGTCGGGCGAGATGCGCACCTGGTCGCCCCGCGTCGAGATCGGGACGTCGCTCGCCGCCAGCGTCGCCGTGTCCACCACCGTCACGAACGCCTCGTCGCGGTTGGTGACGACCGCCTTCGAGCCGTCCGGCGTGACCCTCACCTGGCCGGGGCGGCGCCCGGTGTCGGCGTGCCCGACCAGGGCCATCGAGTGCGCATCGAAGGCGCTGACGTTCTGGCTGAACTGATTGGAGGTGTAGACGCGCGCCCCGTCGGCCGAGACCGCCGCCACCCGCGGCCGGTCGCCCTCGGGCGCCGGGCCCGAGGGCCTGACCTCCTCGAGCGACCCGGACGCCCCGTCGGTGTCCACGACCACCATGTCCTCGCCGAACGTGGTCGCGAGCATCACCGCCCGCGTGTCTGCCGGCGACACCGCCCCGACCGACGTGGAGACCACGTTGTTCAGCTCCTTCACCACGCTCTGGCCGGCGTAGGAGATCAGGCTGCCGCGGAAGCCGACGCCGAGGGCGTACTGCCCGTCGGCGGTCGTGAGCAGCGCGTTCACGCTGGCGGTGTTCAGGTTGGAAGAGACCGCGTCGGTGACGAGATCGACGACGCGGACCGCGTTCTGCACCGCGACGGCCGCCCTGGTGCCCGCGGGGTTGAGCGAGACGGGACCCCACAGGTCCGTCCCGATCGGGATCAGCTTGTCGATCGATTGGGACGCGACGTCGATCACGCCGAGCGTCGCGCTGTTGCCGAAGGAGTGGCTCACGATCGCGAGCATGCCGTCCGGCGTAACCGCGACGTTGCGGGGCGAGTCCTGCGCGGGCACGTAGTTGACCGTGCCCGCTCCGAAATCGACGAAGGCGAGCCGGTCGTTGAAGAGGTCGGGGAAGATCGCGGTCGAGCCGTCCGCGATCTCCAGCGGGTTGGCGCAGGTGAACGAGACGGCGAAGGTCTCGAAGTTGGCCGAGAGCGTCACCGCGAAGGCAAGCCCGCCGATGCGCCGGAGCTCGGCCGCGCTCGCGATGTCGATCACGGCCAGGTCGCTATCGACCAGGCTGCCGACTAGGGCGGTCGAGCCGTCCGGCGTGATGCGCACCGTGATCGGCGCGTCTCCCACCGGCAGCACCGCCACCTCCGCGCCCGAATCGAGGTCGACGATCGAGGCCGTGTCCTCGAAGAGGTTCGGCGTGACCGCCCAGCGCCCGTCGGGCGTGACCGCCAGGTCGATCGGCGAGCCGCTCAGCGGGATCTCGCGCAGCAGGTCGCGGGTGTCCGCGTCGTAGACCAGGAGATTCCGCGAGTCGCGGTGCGCGAGCACGAACCACGACCCGTCGGGCCCGAACGCCGCGCCGGCGGGGGCGTCGCCCTCCGGCTCGCTGCCCACGTCCCGGAACGGCGCGCACCCGCGGAGCGAGAGCCCGCCCGCCGGCAGCGCCCCGAACTGCTCCCCGCTCAGGAGCCACGACCGCGCCGGCGCCTCGCCGGAGGGGGAGTCGGGCGCGCCGCCCGAGAGCAGGTCGGCCGGGAGCGCGCCGAGCGCCGGCTGCGCCGCGGCGGGGAACACGGAGACGACAAGGCCGGCGGCCGTGACCAGGCCGAGGGGGAGCGCACGACGCATGATCTGATCCTCTCTTCTACCAGGCGGCTGGAGTCTCTCGCTGCCCCCCGATCTCCCGCGTCGCGTTGCGAGCGGCGCGATCCGGGGGCCAATCCGATTGTGGCGCAGCCGCACGGGCGATGCAAGAGCAATGCGCGGGGACCCGCGCAGATTCGCGGAACTGGGCAAGCACCCCGAAGAGGGATCCCCGGGTATCCGCCCCTGCCCGGGAGAACCGACGGCCGCCGCGGCGTGCGCGCCCGGGAGCGCATACGGTGCCCGGTTCTCGGGCTCTGCGCCCCGCGCCCCTCCCCCATGGACCTGCTCGACCCACGCAAGAAACGCCTCGTGCGGATCACGTGCGCCCAGCACGTCGTCCCTTATCTGCGCGACGAGGTCGCGGCCCTCGGCTTCGAGATCCAGGACGAGGACGCGGTCGGCGTGCACGTCGGGGCGTCGCTCTTCGACTGCATGACGCTGAACCTGCGCCTGCGCACCGCCCAGCACGTGCTCTGGCTGCTCAAACGCTTCCGATGCCCCTCGCCCGACGCCCTCTACACCCACGCGGCCTCGTTCCCCTGGGAGGAGCTGATCGAGCATGACGGGTATGTCAGCGTGATGGCCAGCGTGGACAACCCGAAGATCGACAACACGCTCTACCCGGCGCTCGTGGTCAAGGACGCGATCGTCGACCGCATCGCGAAGAAAGCCGGCTCGCGCCCCGACAGCGGGCCCGACCGCTCCCAGACCGTCATCAATCTCGCCTGGAAGGGCGAGCGCGCCTGGCTCTACCTGAACACGAGCGGCCAGTGGCTCGCCGACCGCGGCTACCGGCGCCTCCCCCACCACGCCCCCATGCGCGAGACGCTCGCCGCGGCCGTGCTGATGGCGGCCGGCTACGACGGGACCACGCCCCTGGTGAACCCGATGTGCGGGAGCGGGACAATCGCGATCGAAGCCGCGCTGATCGCGACGGGGCGGGCCCCCGGGCTCCTGCGCAGCAACTACGGCCTGCTGCACACGAAGCTCGACGTGGACGAAGCGTGGCGAGAGGCGCGCCGGGAGGCGGGGAAGCTGGGGCGGGCCAAAGAGCTCGGGCCGGTCCCGCCGATCGTCGCGAGCGACCACGACGCCGCGGCGATCGACGCCGCGAGGCGCAACGCGCAGGTGGCCGGGGTGGAGCACCTGATCGAGTTTGTCGAGTGCGACTTCGCCGAGACGCCGCTGCCGGATGGCGAAGCGCCGGCCCCGAGCCCCGAGGCCGCGCAGGCGGGCGAGCCGCCCACGACCCGCGGCCACATCGTGATGAACCCCGAGTACGGCGAACGCATGGGCGACTCAGCGGAGCTGGCCGAAACCTACAAGCGGATCGGGGACTTTCTCAAGCAGCGTTGCGCCGGCTGGACCGGGCACGTCTTCACCGGCAGCCGCGAGCTCGCGGGGAAGATCGGCCTGAAGGCCTCGCGCCGGATCCCGTTCATGAATGCGCAGATTGAGTGCAGGCTGCTGCGGTATGAGATGTATGAGGGGAGCCGGCAGAGCGCACCAGGCGCGTGATCGCAAGCGACGAGCACGGGGCGGCTGTTCGCAACGATCGCAGAGCGATCCTCGGGCTCAGAGCGCCCGAATGCTCAGCAGCCTGCCGCCCAGGTGCTCAGGAAAGCGATCACATCGCGGCTATCGAGCAAGCCGTTCTCGTCCCAATCCGATCGCGGGTCGCGGGACGTCCACCACGCCAGGAAGAGCGCGACGTCCGCGGCACTGACATCCCCATCGCCGCTCAAGTCCGGCCCACACACGACGGCGCCGAAGAGCTCGACGGCCTCGCCGCCGATACCCGCAGCAGCGACGACGCGGAACGCGGCGTCGGCCGCGATGTCGACGACGTAGTGGTCAGCGCATGGCGATTCGACCACGCTGTTGGACGAGGTGTCGATGATCGCCAGCGCGCCGAACTGCGCCCAATCCGAGCCTCCCGCGGGGAACCTGGCCTCGCCCTGGGCGACCAGGAGGCGCGCGCGCACCGGGTCGGACAGGATCTGCACAGGCGTGTAGTCCACCGGGATGGAATCGGTCATCACCTGCGCCGCTGTATCGACGACGCCGATCGCGTTGGCTCCGGTGCTCATCACGTAGAGCGTGCCTCCGTCCGGGCTGAGCACGCTCCGAAAGGGGCGGTCTCCTACCGCGATGATGCCGGTCTGCCCCCAGGCGCCGCCGATCCTCTCGATCACCGAAATGGTGTCGTCGTCACGGTTCGAGACAAAGACGCGCGCACCCTCGGGGCTGAACGTCGCGGCCGTCGGCACTCGTCCGACGTCCACTGCGGCGATAACCGCCCAGGACTGGGGGTCGATGATCGTGATCGTGTTGTCAAAGCTATCGCAGGTGACGAGGGTGTCGCCGCTTTGGCTAAGCGACATGCCGGAGTACTGCGAAACGTGATAGCCGATGCCGCCCATGTTCCCCGTGGCGAGCTTCGGGCCTTCCACAGCCCGTGCGGCAAGGTTCACTCGCCACACGCCGTCGAGCGAGGTGACGGCGATGTACGCGTGCTCCCCGTCCGGGGAGATCTCGACTTGGTCGGACCCGCTGGAGATCGTGATGTTCTCCGCCGCGAGAGTGGCGAGATCGATAACGGTGACGAAGGGGTCGTCGCGGCTCGTGACGACCGCGATAGCGCTATCGGGCGAGATCGCCGCCTCGCCCGGGCGGCGGCCAACGGGGACGTGGCCACGGATGCTCGCACCCCCGGCATCAAACACGGTAACGTTGTCGCTCACGCTATTGACCGCCACAATGGTCGAACCATCGGGGGCCACGGCCACAGCGCGCGGCTTGTCCCCTTCCGGCCCCGGGCCCGAGGGGAGCAGCTCCTCCAGGTGGCCGTTTGTGCTGTCGGTGTTGACCACGACCATGTCTTCCCCGAACCCGCGTTCGATCATCACGGCCCTCTGCCCGACCGGGGCGACAGCCCCGATCTCGGCGGTGGCGGCGTTGTTGACGTTCTTCACCCGCGTCTCACTCTCGTATGAGAGCAGGCTGCCGCGGAAACCGACGGCGAGCACGTGCTGCCCGTCGGGGATGTTGAGGAACGCGGCCGCCGGGCCCGTGCCCAGGTTGGGCGAGGATTCCCCGGTGAGCAGGTTCACGATCCGGGCATCGTTCTCGATGGCAATAGCGGCTTTGGTTCCGACAGAGTTGATGGCAACGGCCGGATAGAGCGTCGCATCATCGATCTCGATAACCCGGGTGATCGTCCGCGACGCGACGTCGACGACGGAGAGCGAGCCCGTGCTGAAGGGATGGGAAACCACTGCGACCGCACCGTCGGAAGCGACCGCGACCTGGAAGGGATCGCGATCGCATGGGATGAACTCGACCTCGCCCACCGTGAGGTCGACGAAGCCGATACGGTGCCGCGAGATGTCGGCGAAGATCGCGAGGGCATCGCTGACGATCTCCAGCTCGTTGGTGGAGTAGAAGCCCGTCGCGAAGGACTCACTGTTGACGGACACCCCCCACTCGAAATGGAGGCCGTCAATCCGGTACACCACCGCGCCCGTGGCAAGATCGATCGCGACAAGCTCGTCGGACTGCCCGGTGCCCACCAGGGCGAGCCCTCCGCCCGGCACGATGGTGGCGGTCATGGGGGCATCGCCCACCGCCAGCACGGCACTCTCGACGCCTGCATCCAGATCGACGAGTGAGGCCGAGTCCTCGAAGAGGTTGGCAGTGACCGCCCAGCGCCCATTCGATGAAACCGCGAGGTCGACCGGCGATCCGGAGAGGGAGATTTCTCGAAGGAGCACGCGGCTCTCGGCATCGTACACGAGCAGATTCCGGGATTGGCGGTGCGCCACGATGAACCAGGTCCCATCGGGCCCGAATGCAACGCCGACGGGCGAATCGCCTTCTGGCGGGGTGCCGATGGAGCGGAACGGCGTGCATGCTCGCGCCCCGCGCTCGTACGGGTCGGGCTCCGCGTCGCTCGCGCTCCACGTCAGAATCGCCTCGCCGCCGTCGGGTGCATCGGGGGCAACCCAGCGCCGGCCGTCGTCTCCTAACGCCGGGCCTGTCTGCGCCGACGCCGCCAGGCCGGCAGCACCGAGAAGAGCACCGGCGAAGCACGCTCGACTCATCAGAGAACCCCTGTATCGATGGCGGTGTACGGTCAACCGACGACGAGAGGAGAGCCGCGGCACGGCTAGCACCCCGCGGCCCACGCGTTCAGGAAAGCGACAACATCGCGGCTGTCCACGACGCCGTTGTCGTCGAGGTCGGTGGAGCAGTCGCCGGAGGAGCAGTCCTGGGTGCGTTCGGCGACCCAGGCGTCGAGGAAGGCGATCACGTCGCGGCTGTCGACCTCGGAGTCGTCGTTGAAGTCGGCGGGGCAGGGGGGGCAGTCGGAGATATCCACGACGTCCACCCAGGAGTAGTTAGGATCATCATAGTCCACCGCAAGACACGCAACATTCCCCCGAACGGCAACGCCCACGGCATAGTGCGCGGAGTGGAACTGCGCACAAAGCACTGGGTCTTGCGCGTTTCGCCCGTCGACCACCATCAGTCCGCCCTCGCGATCGACAACCCAGATCTTTCCGTCATGCACACGAAGCAGCGAGGCAGTGCTGGGTGTGTCGAACACCCCCTTCGCGACTGGACGCGCTGGGTCTGCCGTATCGATGATGTACACGCCAGCAAGGCCGCACGCGACGTACGACATCGTTCCCTCCGCCGCGACCCCCGTGGTGAATCCTGGTACGTCGAGCGATCCCCGCAGCGCGGGAGCTCGCGGGTCGCTGATGTCGAACACTCGAAGACCCGATAGGCCATCTGCAACGAGGGCGAGGGTCCCACTAACCGCTACGTCGAAGGCGTAGCCCGGCGTTTCCGCGGACGCGAGCAATGCCGGAGCACTCGGGTCCGATACATCGAGAACCGCGAGGCCTGCAGGACCGTCGGCGACATAGACGAGCTCGCCCTGACGCGCAATGCCACGTGCGTGCCCAGCAGTATCGACAGAGCCGAGCACCTGCAGGGCCAGCGGATCGCTCGCGTCTACGACGAGAACACCCTGCTCGGCCGCGGCAACGCATGCGATGAGATTAGAGACGCAGACGTCGCGTACGAAGCCGCTCGTAGCCAGCGTCGAGAGCAGCACAGGATTGGCGGGCGCGCCGATGTCCACAAGGCGGAGCCCCGCGGCCCCGGCGGCCACATACACCGTCTGGCCCTCAATGAACATTTCCGACAGATCCCCACCGAGGCTGACGACCCCGACTCGCGGATAAGGCTTCGGATCGGCCACGTCGGCGATGAGCACACCACGGTTGAAATCCGCCACGAATGCACGGCCGCTTTGCACGTCTACATTCAGCGCGCTTCCCGGAGTGTCTAGGCCGCCCCGGAGCAGCGGGGCGGCCGGATCGGAAACATCGAGGATGTGAAGCCCGCCCCAGCGCGAGCACACGTACGCTTCCACACCAAAGACATCGACACTCTCGCTATGGAATGGCAGCCCAAAGCTGTTGATGAGCTCTGGTGCTCCGCCCAAGGAGGCATCAAGCGTGTACATAGTCCGCCCAACGAGGGAGTACACCACATGGCCCGAGGCCGCAACATCCTCGCCGCCTAGCCAGCGCTGCGACGCCACCAGCGAGAGGGCGTTCGGGTCCGCGGCATCAATGGTCAACAGCCCCTCCTGAGCATCGGCGACAAACAATCGCTCGCCGTCAAGTGCAAGCTTCACTGGGCGACCGGCGGGAAGCTCCGAGAGCATCTGAGGATTGCGGGCGTCGGAGATATCGACCGCGGCGACGGATGACCATCGTGCCACGCACGCGTGCGAACCTGCGATGACGATGTCGGAACACGCAAAGTCCTGCAGCGCGCCCAGAGCTGTGGGCTCGTATGGGTCCGAGACATCCAGGATCTCGAAGCTCCGGGACGTCGCGAGCAGGGCCATCGACCCATCGATCTCGATGCTCCTTGCGCTGTCGTGCTCGTACATGCCGAGCACGCGCGGCTCGCCCGGATCCGAAACGTCCAGAATACTGAGCCCAGAGTCATGCACAACATAGGCAAGACCGTCGACCGCACACACGTCGTAGGCGCGACCCGGTGTCGAGTACGTGCCGAGCACGTCGCGCCACGAACACAGCAATCCGCCCTCTTGCGCCGGGCACACGGCAGTCAGGGCGAGTGGGGCCAAGAAGTACGCTGCCAATCGCGAGTTCATGGAGCTTCCCTCAGTTGATAGTCGCCCACACCGGCGCTCCGCGCCGAACTTCGACCCCCGTGACTGTCGTCGCGGCCGGATGGCCGCACGTCACTCCTGCTCAGCACCCCGCGGCCCACGCGTTCAGGAAAGCGACAACATCGCGGCTGTCCACGACGCCGTTGTCGTCGAGATCGGTGGCGCAGCCCCCGGAGGAGCAGTCCTGGGTGCGTTCGGCGACCCAGGCGTCGAGGAAGGCGATCACGTCGCGGCTGTCGACCTCGGAGTCGGCGTTGAAGTCGGCGGGGCAGGGGGGGCAGTCGGAGAGGTCCAGGAGGACAAGATCCTGCAGGCCGTCTGTGCCGAGGATGCATGCCACTTCTCCAGCGAGGGCAGGCTCGCCGAGCCAGCGATACCCGGTGTCGAACGAGAAGACCTCGCGCGCCGTGTCGGGGATCGTCAGATCAAAGAGCTTCAGGTCGTGGTCCTCCGACAGCAGCAGCCTTGGCCAGAAAGGTGCGATCCTGCTCGTCTGTATATCTATTGCCGACCTCAATTCTGGCTGGACGGGATCGCTCACGTCGACGAGGAGAACACCCCCAGACCCGTCGGCCAGCACCACCGTGTTCTCGAACACGGCGACGTCCGCGGCTGCACCCGTCGTATCCATGGCGCCCACGACCAGCGGCACCAGGGGATCAGAAACATCGATGATCTGCAATCCTCCATCGGCCCCTGCGGCGGCGAACACCAGCGTCCCCGCCGTCGCTACTGCAACCGTAGATCCGGGGAGATCACACGAGCTCAACAACCTGGGAGCGACAGGATCCGTCACATCGACGACTAAGACGTTGACTTGAGATCCGCCATTGGCGATGTACGCCGTGCCTCCACTGGCGGCCACACCGGACGCGAAGCCGGGGCCGTCGATCTCCCCCAGCAAGGCCATGTTCTGGGGGTCGGTCACGTCAAGAATGGCCAAACCATACGACCCCCGGGCGAGATAGGCCCGCCCGTCATACACCGTGACGCCCTCGAGCTCGCGATCAGATTCCCAGTTCCCGAGCAGCACGGGCGCATCCGGCCCCGTTGTGTCGAATGCCTCGAGCACGTACGGCCCAATGACATACACGGTGCCCTGATCGGTCGTCATGTCGCGCGTTCCGCTGGTGTCGCTCCCCCCGATCCACGGCTCCGCGTGCGACGGATCGAGCCGGATGATCTGGAGTCCCGCATCACCATCAGCCACATGTGCGAGACCGCCGGAAACAGCGACGCCTTTGGCGGCGCCGGCAGTTCCGTATCGCATCAGACGCATGGGGTTCGCAGGATCAGCAAAGTCCACAACCTGCACACCAGAACCATCCATGGTGTCTGCGATATAAACGAGCGTGTCTTCGATCGCGAGCGACTGGACGCCATCGACGGCGTCGTAGGTTCCTAGAATGATCGGGCTCGTCGGTTCCGAGACGTCGAGTACTTGAATGACCCAATCCTCGTAGGCGAACACGCGATCCGCGACAACTTCCACCCCCCAAGGATTCCCGGCGTGGCTTTCGCCAACGAGTGTCGGCGCCGTCGGATCAGATGCATCGTATATCCATATCGACCCGCCGCCCACGACGTAGACGGTGCTGTCCGCAACATCCAAGTCCTTCGCCGGATAGCCATGACCGCCCAGCAGCCGGGGGAATGCGGGGTCCGCTATGTCGAGGATCTTGAATCCGCGCTCGTCGACGGCGATGAAGGCCATATCACCCCGCACAACGACAGCGCGGACTTCCCCGCCGGCATCGAACTCTCCTATGAGCACGGGAAGCGAAGGGTCGGATACGTCGAGGATATGGAGACCGTCGTGCGCGCAGGCGGCATACGCGATCGAATCCACGACCTCGACCTCGAACACATAATTCACGTCATAGGTCCCCAGAAGTACCGGGGCGTTCGGGTCGGACACGTCGATGGTGCTCAAACCCCCGTACCAGTCTGCGGTGTACGCGATGGAGTCAACCAGCGTGACGCGTCGCGCGAAGCCCGGGGTGTCGCACGTGCCCAGGTACGCCCGTTCCAGACACAGCACACCATCGCCTAGGGCCGGAGCGGTGAGGGCGGCAAGGGCGAGGAAGCGGAGCGGTCCGGTAACGTGGCGCATATGGGGTCCCCTGCGTGGAAGGATCAGCATCGCGGATGCGTAAGACGGTGTCAAGATCAAAGGGCACAGGAGAACCTGGCCGACCTGGCGTCGCGAAATTGGGTGGCTGGGGGGTCCAGATCGAGTTGGCACTGGTGTGCGCGCTGATTGCCGCGGTGGAAGACGGCCGCGGGACCGGGCGCATGGTGGCATCAGCTCGTGTCGAGGTTGATGGCGACGAGGGACCAAGGGCCGGACTCGGCGCAGCCTGGTGGGCAGGAGAGGAGGAGGGCGTAGTCGGTGGGTTGGATGTCGGCTCGGGTGAAGGTGAGCATGACGCAGGCGTAGTTGTCCTGCGCGAGGGCGAGGGCGGCGGTGAGATGGGCGGAGTGGAGAAGAAGGAGGAAGTGGTCGAGGGTTGCGCGGAGGGCGTCGAGCATCTCCGGGTCGTTGGTGGCGCGGGGGCCGAGGTGGGGCTCAAGGGTGGCGAGGGCATCGGCGGGTGTGGGGGCGGCGCGGAGGAGGGTGAGGAGGGAGGCGGCCGCGAGGTCGGCGGAGGGGGAGAGCCTTAAGGATGAAGGCTGAAGGATGAAGGATGAAGCCGGACTTGGGAGATGGGGCTGCGGTTCGCTCGGCGTGTTGATGGGGGCGATGGGGTCGGAGCGGGCGTCGTGGGCTTCGCTCGAAAGCTCACTCAGGCCACGGCAGCCGGGATGGGGGTCGGGAGAGCTGGGGCGGTCCCGGTGCGCGGATGACCCTTCCGCGTGCTTATGCCCGCGGCTCTGAGGGTTGGGAGCAAAGGGGTCAATTGCGCGGTCGCCCTCGCGTGATCTCGCTGGGCGCGGTCGATTTCTCCCGGAAGGAGAGTTGACGGCGCGGAGGATGGCGGAGGCGGAGCGGCGGCGGCGGGGTGGCATCAATCTCGCGCCATCGACCTCTGCTCTGAGAGGTCGATGCTCCCCTCGGCCATCCCTGGTCCCCCTGAGCCCTCCGAACCCCATCTTTCCGGCCCCTCCCGCAGCGGGCCCTCCTCCGGCCTCCGGCCCACCACGCCCGACCCGGAGCGGCTGCCCGACCGCTGACCCGGACCACAGCTGACCGCAGCAGCACCGAGCGACACCGGCAGCCCCCTCCCTCGCTCCCGCCCGTTTCTCAGTGTCTTGTCCCCTCTCCCGCCCCCGGCGGGAGAGGGACGGGGTGAGGGCTCTATCTCTATTGCTCCCTACTCGCTTTGCGCTTGCTGCCTCACCTCGGTGCCGCGCTGCCTTCCTCCCCCTGTCTCGCTGTCTCGCTGCCTCGCTGTCTCGCTCCCTCATGCCCCAGTGCCTCGATCCCTCGCTGCCTTTCTGCACCATGTTCCCTCTCTGCGCGCCCATTCGCGGACTTCGCCCCTCTCCCGATTGCCCTCCCCCGCCCCCGCCGGAAGGATGGGGCGGAGAGACACCACGCCGCGCCCGAAGCGCGGCCGACAGGAGGAGAGAAGCCGTGCCTACAACCAACCGCACCTTCGCGCTCAGCGACGCCGAGCCTCAGGATTTCCCCGCGACCGGCCCCCGATCCCGAGTCGCCCTGCCCCCGCCCGAGATCCCGGCCCGAGCCTCCTGCGCCCGGCCTGGTGGCGCCTGCTGGAACGGGCCGACGCCCGCATGGACTGACCTATTCGTCAAGGTCGTAGTGGAAGAGCTCGGAGGGACTGTCCGTCTCGTCGACCAGGATCCTGCTCTGGCTGATCGAGCCATCGACCTCGATCTCGAGGAGGGCGGGGCCGGCCGGTATGGTGACGGGGGTCGGGCAGCGGAACCAAGTGGGGCCGACTTGTCCGAGACGGATCACCCGGTCGGCGACGCGGAGGGTCAGGCGGACTGTCGCGGAATACCCATCGGAGCGGCCGTGCGGTGTTTGGAGTTGGGGCATGGGGTGAGCCTCGAACGCGCTTGAGCGAGGGCAGAGAGTTTCTTTCGCCCCCTAGGGCGCTCCCGGAGGGGAGGGCTCTTTCCCCGGGCTGCGCCCGGGGCTAGCAACAGCGCCACCATTCGGGGGCGAAGCCAGGTCGAGGCTGCGCCTGGTCAAAAGGCGGCCTGCTTAGCTCGCGGTGCTCAATGCTGCGTCCGACTCGGCCGGGCGGTTGGGACTAGTGACCGTGACTCGGTACGTACCGTCGCTCTGCCGCGGGTCGTTTCGGTACGCGGTGAGATCGATGTCATCCCAATCTTGACATGCTGCCAAGAGCACACGGGCGAGATGGAGCGCTTGGTCACGAGTGAGACGGATGCCGATGGTTTTGAGCTCCTCAACTGAGCGTCGCGTCCCTTCCGTCGGATACACACGACGACATCGGACGTTCGTGTCGATGCTGATGCTGCTCGCCGTCTTGCGGGTTTGCTTCTTCGCCATCGCACTCTCCAGTTAGTCCAATTCTGGAGCCGGCCCTTGCGATCAAGGCGAGCCCTCACTACGCGTGGATCACCCTTCCCTCCGCCGCCAGCGCCGCCTCATGCACCGCCTCGTGCATCGTCGGGTGCGCGTGCACTGTGCAGATCAGCTCCTCGGTCGTCGCCTCGAGCCTCCGCGCGAGGGTCATCTCCGCGATCAGCTCGGTGGCCTGGTCGCCCATGATGTGGGCGCCCAGGATCTCGCCCCGCGGCAGGCCGCGGATGATCTTGACGAAGCCGTCGGTGTGCAGCGCCGCGATAGCCTTGCCGTGGGCCTGGAAGGCGTACTTGCCGACCTCGTAGTCCTCGCCCTTCTTGAGGCCCCGCTCGATCAGGGCCCGCTCGGTGTAGCCGACGCTCGCGACCTGCGGCTGGCAGTACGTGCATCCCGGGATGACCGAGTAATCCATCGGGATCGGCTCGTGATTGAGCTTCTTGTCGCGCCAGGCGATGCGCTCCACGCAGAGGATCGCCTCCTCGCTCGCGACGTGGGCGAGCCAGGGCGGGCCGATCGCGTCGCCGATCGCGTAGACGCCCGGCAGGTTGGTCTTGTAGTCGAGGTGCTTCGGGTCGCCGAACTCGCCGGGCACGTAGTCGGTCTTGATGTGGCCCTTCACGGTCTCCAGGCCGAGCTTCTCGTCGAAGAGGCCGTCGAAGCGCCCGGTGACGCCGATCGCCAGCAGGATGCGCTCGGCCTCGATCGTCTCGGCCTTGCTCTCGTCGGGCTTGCCGTTCGCGACGGGCGCGATCTTCGCCTTCACCGTCTTGCCCTTGGCGTCCACCCCCACCACCGTGTGGCCGGTGCGGATCTTCATGCCGGCCTTGGTGTAGTGCCGCTCCATGGCCTTCGAGACTTCCTCATCCTCCACCGGCAGGATGCGGTCGAGCATCTCGACGACGGTGACCTCGGTCCCGAAGCTCTTGTAGAAATAGCCGAACTCCATGCCGATGGCGCCGGAGCCGACGACGATCAGGCTCTTGGGCTTCTCCTTGTTGAACATCGCCTCACGCGCGCCCCAGATCTTCGGGTCGCTCCCGAACTTCGCGAAGGGCAGGTCGCGCGCGACCGAGCCGGTGGCGATGAGCACGTTGGTCGCGGTGATCGTCTCGCGCGGGGTCTTCGCCGGCTCGGCGGGGGCGTCGGTCCGCTCCTCCTGCACCTTGCAGTCGTAGATCTCGACGCGGCAAGCCCCCCCACCGCTCCCGCCCTTGTTTCCCTGAGCCGCGCCGACGATCTTCGCGTGCCCCTCGATGTGCTCGATCTTGTTCTTCTTGAAGAGGAAGCTGATGCCCTTGTTCAGCTTGCCGGCGACGTCGCGCGAGCGCCCGATGACTTTGTCCCACTCGATCCCGACCTCGCCGGTGAGCTTGAGCCCCCACACCTCGCGGTGGGCGAGCTTCTCCATGAGCTCGGCGTTGGAGAGCAGGGCCTTGGAGGGGATGCAGCCCCAATTGAGGCACACGCCGCCGAGCTTGGCCCGCTCGACGCAGGCGACCTTGTACCCGACCTGGGCCGCCCGGATCGCCCCGACGTAGCCGCCGGGACCGCCGCCGATGACGATGAGGTCGAAATGCTTGTCGGCCACGCTGGTGCTCGCTTTCTCGACTGGCTGGCTCTGCGCGCTCGTGTGTCGCCGCGGGGTCGTGGTTGCTCGGCGCCGGGGCCGCGTCCGGGCGCTGCGCCGAGGGATGGAAGTATAGGACCGGGCCCCGCCGGCCCCAACGCTCGCGGGGTTGTGCAGGGGCGCACCGAGCGATGGCGCACCGAGCGGGCGGCGCCGCCGGCCTACGGCGCCGCGCACGCGCCGAGGTCGGCCGCGGCGGCGAGGGTGCGCGGGTGCTCGGGGCCGAGTGCGCGCCGGAAGATCTCGTGCGCGCTCTCCAGGGCGGGGCGGGCGGCGGTGGGATCGCCCGTGGCGAGGGCGCGCCGGCCGACGCCGTGCAGGCACGCGGCGCGGAGCCAGTGGTCGGCGGGCATGGCCCGGTCCGCCGCGTCGAGCCCGGCCCGGAAATGCGCGAGCGCCTCCTCCGGCGCCCGCGATTCCAGGAGCTCCGCGAGCGCGACGCCCACCTGCACGGCCTCCGGGCGGGGCGCGCCCTCCATCGCTCCGTAGATCGCCGAGAGGTCTCGGAGGGCGGCCTCGGCCTCGCCGGTCTCGCCCGCCGCGCCGAGGGCCTCGGCGAGCGCGCGCCGGGCGGCGAGCACGCGGGCATCGTCGGCCGGGTAGGAGCCCGAGAGCGAAGCGACGGCCTCGCGCAGCATCGCGACGGCCTCGTCGGCGCGCCCCTGCTGGGCCATCGCCTGCGCGAGCACGCCCTTCACGCGGTGCACGCTGTCGTGATCCTCCTCGTGCGTCTGCGCGAGGATCGGGAGCAGGGCGCGGCAGCGCGACTCCGCCTCCCCGGGCCGGCCGAGAGTCAGGAGCGTGAGCGCCAGGTTGCTCTCGTTGGAGATCGTCCACGGGTGGCGCTCGCCAAGGACGCGGCGGAAGTCGTCCGCACAGCGCCGCTGGAGCTCGGCGGCCTCGCGCAGTCGGCCGAGGCGGCTCAGGCAGGCGGCGAGGTTCTGGCGCGAGAGCAGCGTGGAGGGGTCGTCGGGGCCGAGGGTGCGCTCGCGCGCCCCGAGCACGCGCTCGAAGAGCTCGAGGGTCTCGCGTGTCTTGCCCAGCTCCCAGAGCACCGGCGCGAGGCTGTTGGAGGTGGTGAGCGCCTGCGCCGAGTCCGGGCCGAAGACGCGCCGCTCGGCCTCGAGCACGCGCCGGTACGTGGCCTCGGCCTCGGCGAGCCGGGCCTGGTAGTGATAGAGGTACGCGCGGTTGTGCTCGATGGTGATCGTCTGCTCGCCGTCGGGCCCGTGGACGCGGAGCGAGCGCTCGTGCGCCTCGTCGAGGGCGCGCTCGGCCTCCTCGTAGCGCATGAGGTCGGCGAGCACGGCGCCCCTATTGTTGAGCATGTCGATCGACTTCGGATCGTCGGGGCCGAGCAGGTCGCTGTACAGCCCGTGCGCCGAGCCCAGGTGCTTCGCGGCGAGGTCGAGCTCCCCGAGGCTCCAGTAGGTCATGCCGAGAAAGGAGTGGATCGACGCCCGGACGCGGGGCCGCTCGGCGAAGCGCGCGTCCACCTCCGCCGCGGCGCTGTCGAGCACGTCGCGCACCGTGGTGTCGATGCCCTCGGCGTTGAACGGGTCGACGGAGGTGAAGGTCTCCTCCATGAAAGTATTGATGTCGCGAGCCTCGGCGAGCGCGTCCTCGGTGATATCCCGCTGGAGCGCGGTCTCGGCGAGGGCGTCCTCGGCGATGTCGCGCTGGCGCGCCGTTTCCAGCCGGAAGGCGTTGACGGCGAACGCCGCGCCCACCGCGACGACCGCGACCACGCTCGCCCCCGCGGTGGCGAGGCGGTAGCGCACGAGCCGCTTGCGCACCGTGTACCAGGCGCTGTCGCGCTTGGCCTCGACCGGCTCGCCCGCGAGGTAGCGGCGCAGGTCGCGCCCGAGCTCCGCCGCGCCCTGGTACCGCCGGTCCGGGTCCTTCGCGAGGCACTTGAGCGCGATGGTCCCGAGCTCGTCGTCGATCTCCGGCCGCTTGGCGCTCGGCCTGGCGGGCGCCGCGCTCACGATGTTGTCGAGAGCGGCGCGCATGCCGCCGTCGACGCTGTACGGGAACGAGGCCGTCAGGAGCTGGTAGAGCACCACGCCCAGCGAGTACACGTCGGAGCGGACGTCCACGTCGCGAGCCCGACCCTCCGCCTGCTCGGGGCTGGCCCACGGCAGCGACCCCATGAACTGGCCGCTGATGCTGAACGTGAGCGAGGCCTCTCCCGTCGCGCGCGCCAGGCCGAAGTCCAGCACCCGCGCGTGCCCCTCCGCGTCCACCCTGATGTTGCTGGGCTTGAGGTCGCGGTGGATCACGCCCCGCTGGTGCGCGTGGCCCACCGCGTCGCACACCTGCGCGAGCAGCCGGACGGTATGGTCGATCGGGGCCGCTCCCGCGGCGCCGCCGCGCTCGCGCAGGTGCTCGTCGATCGCCCGCCCCTCGACGAACTCCATGACCAGGTACGGCCGCCCGTCCGCGGTCATGCCGCTGTCGTAGATGCTGACGATGTTCGGGTGGCGGAGCGACGCCGCCAGGTCGATCTCGCGCTCGAAGCGCCGGCGCTCCGCCTCGGTCGGCGCGACGTCGCGCAGCACCTTGAGCGCCACCGGCCTGCGCGTCGAGAGCTGCACGGCGCGGTACACGACGCCCTGACCGCCGCGCGCGATCTCGATGAGCGAGCCGTATCCCGGCACCTCGGGCAGGACCCGTTTGCCCTGGAAGGCCTGGCGGATCTCCCGCTCGAGGATCTCCGCCTCGTCGAACCAGGTCTGCTCGGGCGTCACGCTCACCCCTCCTCGGCCGCCTGCTGGGCGATGAGCGCCCGCAGACGCTTGAGGATGCGGCTCTTGGCCTGGTAGACCGCGTCCACGCTCATGCCGAGGCTCGCGCCCACGTCGGCCGCGTCGCGCCCGAGGCCCGCGTACGCCTCGAACGCCGCGAGATCCGTCTCGTTAAACTCGGCTCGGATCGTCCGCATCGCGGTGCGCAGATGGTACTGCCTCCACTCGGCCTCCCAATGCTCCTCGGCGGCGGGGTCGGCCAGGTCGCCCGCCGCGGCGGTCTCGACCTGCTCTTGCGCCGTCGCGCCGCGCTTCTGACACAGCTTTCGAGAAATACATCGCAGCGCGATGGTCTTGAGGTAGCCGCGGAATCGCCCCCGGGCCGGGTCGTACTGGAAGCCCGGCATGCTGCTGTTGAGCGCCAGGAGAACCTCCTGCACGAGGTCGTCGCAATCCGAGGACTGCAGGCCGCGCCGGCGGGCGAAGCTGCGGATGAGCTCGCCATATCGGGCGTTGAACTCGCGCCACGCCTCCGGGTCGTCTCCCCTCGAGAGCCTCGCGAGCAGGGTCACATGCGTCGTGGTGTGGCCGAACACGGGCGTCAGTGTACAGGCCTCCCCGACGCCCCCAACCTCATATTTCTTCTTGGGTTGTGTCAGACCGGCTCTCGGACGCGCAATGGAGGGCGGAGGGGCGGAAGCACGCCCGAATACGCAGCACCGCCGCCACGCGGCTATCCCCGGAGACATGGTTATGACACCTGCACGAGTGGTTCCGAGCATGCTTCTCGCGGTCGTCGGAGCCGCGGCGGGCGCGCAGGCGCAGACGATCCAGTGGGCCGCGCCCATCAGCTCCGGCTGGAACACCCACACCAACTGGAGCCCGGCGAACGTGCCGGATGCGCCGGGGGAGAACGCGGTTCTCGGACTGGCGACGCCCTACACCGTCTCCTTCAACCTCTCGGCGACGATCGGCGAGCTGCACATCACGAACGCGGGCGTGGTCCTTTTGCTCGACGCGGGGCGCACCCTCGCCCTGAACGGACCGAATGCCACCAAC
>DASRXL010000262.1:0-32003 GCA_035654175.1 Phycisphaerales bacterium | reverse complement strand
CTCGGGCGGGCCCCCGGGGTAGCGCCGCGCGGCCCCGCGGTAGGTGAGGTCGCGCAGGTGGTCGGCGGGGCTCACGCCGGGCGGGCACTCGGGGGGATACTCGTAGCGGAGCTCGTCGAGGCTGAAGGCCGCGGCGCGGGCGGCGACCTCGGCGGCGCGGGCGATGGCCTGGGGATAGTCGGCGAAGAGGCGGGCCATCTCCTCGGGGGGCTTCAGGTGCCGCTCGGCGTTGGCGTGGAGGAGGAAGCCGGCCTCGTCGATGGTGCAGCCGCGCCGGATGCAGGTGAGGACGTCCTGGAGCATGCGGCGATCGGGGGCGTGGGAGTGGGCGTCGTTGATCGCGGCCACGGGGATGCCGGCGTGGTCGGCGGCGTCGGCGAGCTGGCGGAGGCGCATCGCGTCGTCGGGGCCGTATTCGCGGCAGGTGGCGAGGGAGAGGCGCGAGTCGTCGAAGACACGCTTGAGGCCGGCGAGCGTGTCGAGGAA
Organism: Phycisphaerales bacterium; assembly: GCA_035654175.1. GTDB lineage: Bacteria > Planctomycetota > Phycisphaerae > Phycisphaerales > UBA1924 > PNC22. The sequence goes on along the minus strand of DASRXL010000262.1, from coordinate 31,517 downwards.
GTCTTCGGAGAGCGCACGCGGCGGGAGCACCACGGCGAGCAGGCCCTCGCTGTGCTCGATGAGATCGTGCAGCGCGAGGCGGCATTCGCCCTTGGGAGCGCGGCGCTTGCCGATGGTGAGCAGGCGGCTGAGGCGCGAGTAGGCGGGGCGCGAGGTGGGGTAGACGAGGATGGCGAGGCCCGCGGGGTCGGTGAAGACTAGGCGGCAGCCGACGGCGAGGGGGATGCCCGCGTCCTTGGCCGCGGTGTGGGCGCGGACGATGCCGGCGAGGGTGTTGGTGTCGGCGATGGCGGCGGCGCTGTGGCCGAGAGCCGCGGCGTGGGCGACGAACTCGTCGGGGTGGCTGGCGCCGGTCAAGAAGGTGAAGTTGGTGGTGACGGCGAGCTCGGCGTAGGCCGGAAGAGAACGCGGAGGGGCGGAGTGGAGCGGGAGGCGCGGAGAAGAAGCGGGAGAGGAAGCGAGAGAAGGAATCGCTCCGGCGCCTTTGAAGGGGTGGGGGCGGTCTTTGGAGGGCTGCTCGGGCATGGTTACACCCAGAGCCCATGGACGAACCAGCGCCCGGTCTCGCGCTCGAGGTAGATCCAGAGCCAGCGGCCGGCCTGGTCTTGGATGCGGAAGTAGTCGCGCGTGCCCCTCTCTCCCCGCCACCACTCGGAGGCGATGCGCTCGGGGCCGATGCAGGCGAGCACGTCGCAATCCTGGCCGGCCCAGCGGAGGCGCATGACGGGGCCGTCGGGGGTGAGGGCCATGACCTCGGCGGGGGTGGGGTTGACGAGCAGCGTGGTGGGGCGGGGCGCGTCGGTCGGGGGAGACGCGGGCTCGGGAGAAGGATCGAGCACGGTGCGGAGCCGGAAGGCTCGCTCGGGGATGTGCGACTCGGCGAGCTGGGCGGCGGAGACGCGGTCGGGGCCGAGGCGGTTGGCCAGGGTGTCGAGCAACTCGCCGAGGACGTGGTCGCCGGCGTGGGGGTTTCCGGCGTGCGGGGTCTCGTTCTGCACGCCGGGGTCCCGCATGCAGATGTCGCGCTGCTCGTGGCAGAGGCGGGCGGTGTGCGGGGCCATGAGCGCGACCGACTCGATGCCGAAGCCGAGGTTCACGCGCTCGAGCATGGGGCGCAGGAGCGACCAGAGGTGCCGCTCGTCGCGGCTGGGGCGGCTGAGGCGTGCGGCGATGGTGATCGGCGTCGCGTCGATGCGGAGGAAGAGCGCCTCGACGCGCCGGGCGCCGCGCTCGCGCGCGGCGAGCTGATGGCAGAGGAGTCGCGCCAACTCACGCACGGTCAGCTCGATCGCTTCCCATTGGGTGGTGGGGCCGTCGAAGAGGCGCTCGGCGCGGAAGGGCTCGGGCAGGCGCAGCGGGTGGATGGTCTCGATCGCCTGGCCGAGCGCGAGGTCGAGGCGGAGCAGGAGCTCTTCGCCGAAGCGGGAGGCGAGGGAGCGGCGGGACAGTGCGAGCAGGTCCTCCACCCGCTCGATGCCGACCTCGGCGAGGGATTGGAGGATTTCCGGGCTGAGACGCAGAGCGCGAACGGGCAGGGGGGAGAGCGCCTCCCGCTGGGCGCTCTGCGGCACGATGATGCGCCGCGTCGGCGCGTATCGGGCGAGGCTCCAGGCCGCGGCGAATGTGGGGGCCACCGCGGCCCGGGCGGTGAGGCCGATGGCGCGGAAGCCCTCTTCGACGAGAGCAAGCAGGCGATCCTCGCCCTGGAAGAATCGCTCGCACCCGCTGATGTCGATGAGGAGGCTATCGGGGTCGTCGATGGCGATGGTGGGGGAGTACCGCTGGGCCCAGGCGGCGAGGCGGCGGAGGGCGAGGGCGTCGCCGCGAGGGTCGTAGGGCTCGATGCGGACGGCGCCGGGGCGGAAGAGGGCGCGGGCGACGCTCAGGGGCATGCCGCGCCGGACACCTGCCTCGCGGGCGCGCCGGCAGCAGCGGGCGACGACGCGGCGCTGGCCCTTGGTGGCGGCGAGGAGCACCGGCGGACGAGCCGCCGATGGGGCCGAGGCGCTAGACCGCGTGGCGGATGCGGATCGGCGGTCGCGCTGCTTCAGCAGGTCGATCGAGAGTGTCGGGAACCAGACGCACATCGCCCGTTTCATGGCGCCAGCGCACGGTTATCCGCCGCACGCCCTCTGACATAGGCCGCACTCCTTTGCAGCGCAACAGCTCGACGATCCATCCTGGCTCGCCGGTCTGGGAGGGCTCGCTTCGGACGAGCCAGCGTGTATTGGCGGCGGAGATCTCGCCGATCTCGCGCACGGGCTTGACGATCAGGCCGAGCGCCCTCCCGCCGGCGGCGGCGAGCTGGAGCTTGCGCGACTCGGCCATGGAGAGGCCGGCGGCGTCGCCAACGACGGCCGCGACGCCGGGGCAGCGGAGCGCAATGTCGATCGCCCAGATGCGCTCGGCGTGGTCACGGGCGTCGATGAAGACCGAGCGGTGCAGGAGCGAGCCCGCGCCAAGCCGGGCCAGCAGCGGCGGGTAGGGCCAGCACCGCCGGCCGATCCAGACCACGGCGGGGGAGAGGTCTGCGCCGGGCGCGGCAAGCCGAGCGAGGTGGATGAGAACGGCCAGCGGGGTAGGCGACCCTCCCGAGGAGGGCCGCTCGCCCGTCTCGGCGAACCACTCGTGGACCGCTCCCCGGGCAAGGCCCCCAGTGGGCATGGCGGCGTCGAGCAGACCCCAGCCGGTGAGAACGGGGGGAGCGGCGAGAGCTTGGGCTGTGTTGTCGGTGATGGCATCGATGGCCGCGCGAAGGTCCTGGAGCGTGCGCGGGGGGTTGCCGGTGGGATGAATCTGCGCTCCATGCCGCATGTTGTTAGGGTACAGGTCCGAACAAATTCCGTCAAACGAATCTCGAAGCGATGTTGGTCCGTGGCGTTTTGGAGGCTGGGAAGGAGGAATATCACGAAATAAAGCATATTCACATGTAGATCTGCTTTGATCTCTTGACGATTGAAGCACTTACGGATACATATATCCCAATCTCATTGAAAGGGGCTCCACATGCAGCATCCGAGGAAGGCTTCGAGGTCCATCCTGAGCGCCCGCAGGCGTGCGGGCATTCGGCGGGAGATCCTCGCCGCCGGCGCGCTGGCGGGCGTTGCGGGGTTGATGGTGATCTACGGCGTCTCCGAGAGACCCGCGCGTCCCGGCGTCGTGGAGAGGGCTCCCGCGAGCGCCGCTGGCCCGCACGCACCGAGCGCGGCCGGCGCCACCACGCTCACGACGACGGGCGCGACCGGCGCCACGATCTCCGCCGCGAACTCGTTCCCCGAGCAGTACGGCGTGACCGACGAGGAGTGGGCGGAATACGTCGCGAACGGGACGAAGCTCTACGGGACCACCTGCGTGGCCTGCCACGGGGTGGGGGGGGCGGGCATCTCCGGGCTCGGCAAGGCGCTCGCGAACAGCGCCTTCGTGCAGGGGCAGGACGACGACACGCTGCTGGCGTTCATCCAGAAGGGGCGTGATCCCAGCGATCCGGCGAACACGACCGGGATCGGCATGCCTGCCAAGGGGGGGAACCCGGCGCTCTCGGAGGATGACATCCTCGACGTCATCGCCTATCTGCGCACCCTGCAGGGCAGTTGACTGCCGTTCCGCCGCGTAGCAAGTCCGCACCGGCGCAGCGGAGCCCACCCGCGGAGCCGCGCGCTCAATTCCTGGAGAAAGAAGATGGAACACGCTCCCCGCGCGCACGCCGGCCGTTCGGTGCTGCTCACCCTCTTGTGCGTCGGAACCGCGCTTGCGTGCGTCGCGCCCGACGCCTCGGCCCAGCAGGAGGGGCGTCGTCGGCGGGGGCAGGCGGCGGAGGCCAAGCCCGTCGAGCTCGCGCCGGCGCAGGTCGCCCAGCTCACGAAGATCGCCAACGAGCGCAGGCTGAACGTCGACGACCTGATCGCCGCGGCGAAGACGTACACGCCCAGCGGGCGGCACGACGAGTACGTGCTGTTCGCCTCGGGCGGGCAGAGCGGCCAGGTGTTCGCGATCGGCGTGCCGAGCATGCGTCTCTTGCGCTCGATTGCGGTGTTCACGCCCGAGTCGTGGCAGGGGTACGGGTTCGCGGGCGACAATGATTCGGTGCTGGAGTCGCTCAAGATCGACGGCAAGCTGAACGCCTGGGGCGACACGCACCACCCGGCGCTCTCGGAGACCAAGGGCGACTACGACGGGCAGTTCCTCTTCATCGGCGACAAGGCCAACGCCCGCCTGGGCGTGATCGACCTGCGCGACTGGGAGACCAAGCAGATCGTCAAGAACCCGCTGACGATCAGCGACCACGGCGCGGCGTTCGTGACGCCGGACACCGACTACGTGATCGAGGGCGGGCAGTACGCGACCGTGCTCGGCTACGGCTACGCGCCGCCGGAGGAGTACAAGCAGTCGTACCGCGGGATGGTCACGATGTGGAAGTTCGACCGCACGAAGGGCAAGATCGACGAGGCGAGCTCCTTCGCGCTCGAGCTGCCGCCGTACTGGCAGGACCTCGCCGACGCGGGCAAGCTGGCCAGCGACGGCTACTTCTTCGTGAACTCGTTCAACGTCGAGATGGCCACGGGCGTGGTGAAGGAGGGCGACGCCCCCTTCGAGGCGGGCGCCAGCAAGCGGGACATGGACTACCTGCACATCGTGGACTGGAAGAAGGCGGAGGCGGCCTTCAGGGCGGGCAGGGCGACGAAGATCAACGGCTTCCCGGTGCTCACCCTCGAGACCCTGATTGCCGAGGGCATCCTCTACTTCGCGCCCGAGCCCAAGAGCCCCCACGGCGTGGACGTGACGCCCGACGGGAAGTTCATGGTCGTGGCGGGCAAGCTCGACCCGCACGTGACGGTGTACTCGATCGAGAAGATCAAGGCGGCGATCGCGGGCAAGAAGTTCTCGGGCTCGGACGAGTACGGCGTGCCCGTGCTCGAGTTCGACGCGGTGAAGGAGGCGCAGGTCGAGCTGGGCCTCGGGCCGCTCCACACGCAGTTCGACAACAAGGGCTACGCCTACACCTCGCTGTTCCTGGACTCGGCGGTCGCCCGCTGGAGCCTGGGCGGCGATTTCGACAAGCTCAACGACGACCAGCCGTGGAAGCTGGTCACCAAGACGCCGGTGCAGTACAACATCGGCCACCTGTGCGCCGCCGAGGGCGACACCGTGAGCCCGGACGGCAACCACCTGATCTCGATGTCCAAGTGGTCGGTGGACCGGTTCCTGCCGACGGGCCCGCTGCTCCCGCAGAATTTCCAGCTGCTGGACATCACCGCGCCCGGCGCCGCGATGCCCGTGCTCTACGACCTGCCGATCGGCGTGGGCGAGCCGCACTACTGCCAGATGATCAAGGCAGACAAGCTCCAGACCTGGAGCGTCTACCCGGAGACGGGCTGGAACCCGCACACGCAGATGCTGGACCCGCGGGCGCCGCGGGCCGGGCAGGAGGGCGTGGTGCGCGACGGGACGAACGTCACGGTCAGCATGACCGCGATCCGGAGCCACTTCGCGCCCGAGCACGTGGAGGTGAACGAGGGCGACACCATCACCTGGCGGATCACGGCCCTGGAGAGCACGCCCGACGCGACGCACGGCTTCTGCATCGGGGCGTACAACATCAACCTCTCGCTCGAGCCGGGCGAGTTCACCGAGATCACGTTCGTCGCCGACCGGCCCGGGACGTACCCCTTCTACTGCACGGAGTTCTGCTCTGCGCTGCACCTGGAGATGATGGGCTACCTGCACATCAAGCCCAAGACCGACGCCGGAAACTGAACCCCTTTCGGTCCGCGCGGGGCGGAAGCTTCCGCGCGGGCCTTTCGACCAGCACGAGGCCCCGCCCGCGCGGGGCCGCCCCGGGGCTTGCGCCCCGGGAGGAGGCGCCATGACACGTATTCTGAGCCAACTGATCGGCCCGCGGGTTCCGGTGGAGGAGCTGCGTTCCTACCGCCTCCGCTACGCCACCCCGACCGTGATCTTCATGATCGCGCGCCTGCTGCTCCTGGTCTCGATCTTCATGCCCTACTGGCACATGGAGCTCGACGCGCCGCAGTACCCCAACGGCCTGTTCCTCACCGCCTACGTGAACCACCTGGATGGCGACGTGAAGGAGATCGACGGGCTGAACCACTACATCGGCATGAGGCCGCTGGGCGAGGCCGCGGCGTTCGAGCGGGCGGCCTCGATCTGGCTGATCATCGCGATGGTGCTGCTCGTCGAGGGCGCGGCGTTCGTGCACAGCAAGTGGGCGGTGCTGGCGGCGATCCCGGCGGTGGGGTTCCCGCTCGGGTTCCTGCTGGACCTCCAGTACTGGATGACCAGGTTCGGGCAGAACCTCGACCCCGGGGCGCCGCTCTCCTCGTCGGTCAAGCCGTTCACGCCGACCGTGATCGGCGAGGGCGGCATCGGGCAGTTCAAGACGTACGCGGAGATGGGGACCGGCTACTGGATGGCCGTCGGGTGCGCGGCGCTCGTGGTCGTCGGCTTCGCGTTCCACTATCGGGCGTACAAGCCGCTGGTCCAGCGGATGAGCGGCCGGGCGGCGCCGGCGGGAGCGGCGCTGTGAGACGCGCGGCGCAGGCCATCACGGGCGCGGCGCTGCTCGCCGGGCTCGCCGGCGCGGGCGCGGCGCAGGGCGACGCCGACCACGCCGGCCCCGCGCCGCGGCGGAGCGCTGCGGGGGGCGCGGGGGCGTGGCAGCTCGGGGAGCTTGGCCGGCGGATCGGCGCGGCGGCGCCGGGCGAGACGATCGAGGTCGCCCCCGGGGTGTACCGCGAGCACCTGCGGATCGACAGGCCCGTGACGCTCGTGGGCCTCCCGGGCGCGGTGCTCGACGGCGGCGGGAGCGGGGACATCGTCGAGATCGCGGCGCCCGGCGTGACGGTGCGCGGCTTCACGGTGCGCAACACGGGCATCGACCTGGACAAGGAGAACGCCGCGATCCGGGCGCTGGCTCCCCGCGCGGTGATCGAGGACAACACGCTCGAAGACATCCTCTTCGGGATCGACCTGCGCGAGGCGCCGGACAGCGTCGTGCGCGGCAACCGGATCGGCGGCAAGGCGCTGGACATCGCCCGCCGGGGCGACGGGCTGCGCCTGTGGCGGAGCGACCGGACGCTGGTCGAGGGCAACACGCTGCACTCCGGGCGGGACGCGATCCTCTGGTATTCCAACGGCGTGACCGTGCGCGGCAATCATTCCGACGGGTGCCGCTACGGCCTGCACCTGATGTTCAGCGACGACATCACGATCGAGGAGAACGAGTTCACGCGGAACTCGGTGGGCATCTACCTGATGTACAGCAAGGGGGTCGAGATCCGGCGCAACCGGCTCGTCCGCAACCGCGGGCCCAGCGGCTACGGGATCGGCCTCAAGGAGACGGACCGGTTCACCGTCGCGGACAACCTGATCATGGGGAACAGGGTGGGCGTGTACATCGACGGCTCGCCCTTCACGGACCAGAAGCCGGGCGAGTTCACGCGCAACACGGTCGCGTACAACGACGTCGGCTTCACGTTCCTGCCCTCGGCGCGGGGCAACGAGCTCACGCTCAACAACTTCATCGACAACATCGACCAGGTGTCGGTCGCCGGGCGGGGCAGCCTGGAGGCCAACAGCTTCTGGAAGGGCGACGTCGGCAACTTCTGGAGCGACTACACGGGGTACGACGAGAACGCCGACGGCATCGGGGACTTCGTGCACGAGTCGCAGACGCTCTTCGAGAACATGATGGACAAGGAGCCGAGCCTGCGCCTGTTCCTCTTCAGCCCGGCGCAGCAGGCGATCGAGTTCGTGGGCAGGGCGCTGCCGGCGGTCCGGCCGGAGGCGAAGTTCGTGGACGAGGTGCCCCTGATGCGTCCGGTCGCGATCGGGCTCGCGCCCGAGCCGCGGCGGGGGGTGCGCGCGGGGCTGGCCGGGAGCGGCGCGGGGCTGTTGGCGCTGGCGTGCGGGATCATCGCGGCGGCCCGTACGGGGATCAGCCCGCGGCGCTGGTCCGGAACGCCGGACGGGGCGGGGGAGGGAGGCGGATCATGATCCAGATCACAGACGTGACCAAGCGGTACGGCCGGGCACGCGCGGTAGACGGCGTCACGCTCGACATTCCGCCGGGGGACAGCGTCGCCCTGTGGGGCGCGAACGGGGCGGGCAAGACGACGCTCATCCGCTGCGCGCTCGGGCTGCTCCGCTTCCGCGGGAAGATCGCGATCGGTCCGTACGACGTGCGCCGCCAGGGCAAGCGGGCCCGGGTGCTCGTGGGATATGTGCCGCAGGAGCTGGGCTTCTACGACGACCTGGGCGTGGCGGAGGCGGTGGTCTTCTTCGCCCGGCTGAAGGGCCTCTCGGTCCGATCGACGGGGGATGCGCTGGGCGCGGTGGGCCTCGGGGGGCACGGGCGGAAGCGCATCCGGGAGCTCTCCGGGGGGATGAAGCAGCGGCTCGCGCTGGCGATCGCGACGCTGGGCGATCCGCCCGTGCTCGTGCTCGACGAGGTGACGGCCAGCCTGGACGCGTGCGGCCGGCAGGAGTTCGTCTCGCTTCTCTCGCGCCTCTCGGGCGAGGGGCGCACGATGCTGTTCGCGTCGCACCGCATCGAGGAGGTCGCGACGCTGGCGCGCCGGGTCGTGGTGCTCGACCGGGGGCGGGTGGCCTCGGTCGAGGCGACGCCGGAGTTCGTGCGCCGACAGGAGCACGGGACGACGCTGCACCTCACGCTCGCCGCGGGCGTGCGCCACGAGGCGATGGGCCTGCTCCGGGCCAGCGGCTTCGCGCCGCGCATGAACGGCGTCGGCCTCCTGGTGCCGGTCGCGACCGACCAGAAGGCGGCGCCCTTCCGCGTGCTCGCGGAGGGCAGAATCGCGGTGGACGACTTCGAGATGGTGACCGCGGGCCAGGCCGCGGCGATGGCCGAGCATGCCGGAGGGACGGAACGATGAGCAGCATCGCGGGTGTTCGGGCGGGGCTCGACGCCTCCGGGTGGCCGGCGGCGCGTCGGCCGGCGGGGCCGGCGCGGAACGTCGCCACGGTCGCGCTGCGCGAGCTGAGGGACGCGGTGCGGAGCCGCTGGTTCTTTCTCTACACGCTGGCGTTCGCCGCGCTGGGGCTGGCGGTCTCTTTCGTGTCGGGCGCGGGGTCGGGCGGGGCCGGGCTCTCGGGCTTCGGGCGGACGACGGCCGGGCTCATCAACCTCGTGCTGCTGGTGGTGCCGCTGATGGCCCTCACGGCGGGCGCGGGCTCGGTCGCTTCGGATCGCGAGCGGGGGATGCTGGGGTGCCTGCTCGCGCAGCCGGTCTCTCGGTTCGAGGTGCTCCTCGGGAAGTATCTTGGACTGGGCGGGGCGCTCCTGGCGTGCCTGTGCCTGGGGCTCGGCGCCTGCGCCGGGATTCTCGCGTGGAAGGGGCAGGCCACGGGTCCGGAGAGCATCCTGTGGCTGGCCGGGCTCTCGTTCGGGCTTGCGCTCGGGATGCTCAGCGTGGGCATCCTGATCTCGGTGCTCGCGAGGCGCGCGGCGGTGGCGGTGGGGACGGCCATCTTCGTGTGGCTCACGCTCGTCTTCGTCACGGACCTCGGGCTCATGGCGGGGGCGATGGCGCTGCGGCTGCGGATCGAGGAGCTCTTCGCGCTGAGCCTGGTGAACCCGCTGCAGGTGTTCAAGATGTGGTCGCTGCACTCGGTCGAGGCCAGCCTGGATGTGCTCGGGCCGGCGGGGCTGTACGCGACCGAGGAGTTCGGCCCGGGGCTGCACGCGATCTTCGGCGCGTGCATGCTGGCCTGGGTCGTCGGGCCGCTCCTGGCGGCGGCGGCGGCCTTCTCGAGGAGCTCCCCCACATGAGACGTGCGGCAAGATTCGCGGCGGGCGCGGGGATCGGAGTGACGCTCCTGGCGATCGGGTGCGGCGGGGAGGAGCTCGCCGGCCCGCCAGAGCTGCGCCCTGGGCGGGACGAGTGCGCCGAGTGCGGCATGCTCGTCCACGACGAGCGTGCGGCGAGCGCGCTCCTGGTGGAGCAGAGGGGCAGGAGGGCGCATCTGCTCTTCGACGACATCGGGTGCATGGTCGATCATGAGGCGGAGCATGGCGCGGCGCTCGGAGTCGTGGACAGGTACGTTCACGACCACACCACCAAGGCCTGGATCCCGAGCCACGCGGCCGCCTTCCTCCTGACCGACAGCGACAGCCTGCACACGCCCATGGGCTCGGGGATCGCGGCCTTCGCCGGGGCGAGCGCGGAGGAGGCGCAGCGACGGTTCGGCGGAGAAGTCGCGGGCTACGCGGCTCTCGGCCCCGCTCGTCGCGCACGGCTGGAGGCGCGGTTCCCGGACGGGCCGGGCGGCCCCTGATCCCGATCCGGGAATCCCGGGCGGGAGACGGGCGTGCTCAATCGCAGCCCGCGGCGAACAGGTTCAGGAACAGCAGGAAGTCCACGGTGTTCACGTCGCCGTCGCCGTTGAGATCCGGGTCGCCGTTGTGTGTGGCTCCGGTGAAATCGTTGAGATACGCGAGGAAGTCGAGGGTGTTGACGCCGCCGTCGGCGTTGTAGTCGGCGATGCAAGCCTCGCACAGGGGGGACACGATCCGGACATCGTCCACGCCGGCCTCGACGGTCGAGACGCCGAAGGAGTTGTTCGCGCTGAAGCGCAGCCGCACGGTTTGGCTCGGGGCCACGAAGTCGGCGACGCGGACGTCGAAGCCCCGCCAGGAGGAGCCGCGAGCGACGTCCGAGACGGAAACCCACGAGGCGCCGTCGTCGTTGCTGAGCTGCACGGCCAGCGGGGCGGCGAGGCCGCCGTCCACGCCGTACCACACCGCATAGTGCAGCAGCGCGTGCGGCGCCAGGCTGAGGTCGAAGCGCGGGGAGGTGAGGGTGATCGGGCCGCCCACGAGCGATTCGCCGGGGACGGCGCCGGTCACGTACGCGAGGCCGGAGCCGTCGGCGTCGGAGTCGGGCTCGACGGCGTTGCCAGCCAGAGGCTCGACGCGGGCCCAGCCGCCGGCGCCGGCGCCGGAGTTGTCCACCGACCAGCCCTGGTCGGCGCTGAAATCGTCCGCGAAGCGCTGCTCGAGGCCGGTGGCCACCATCGTGACGTGGCCGCCGGCGATGGGGGCGTTGAAGGGCTCGGCGTACGTGTGGCCCATCGTGTCGCGCGCGGTGAACCAGTACTCGAACTCCTCGAAGCAGTCGCCGGCGGGCAGGTCGGCCGTGAACCCGCCCGCGCCGTCGTCGGCCATGGGGAAGCTCTCGGTTCCATCGCCGGTGACGAGCGTGAGCGTCACCGTGCCGGGGTCGAGCTCCACGCCGTTCTCCTCCACCGCCACGCGGAGCCGGGTGGGAACGCCGGGGCGCACCCTCTCGGGCAGTCCGTCGGGGTGCAGGATCCCCAGGCTGCTCTCCCCCAGGCGCAGCACGAAAAGCCCGCTCTCGATATCGCTGATCAGGATGTTGCCACTGGGGAAGAAGGGGTAGGTGCTCCAGGCGCCGTGGTAGCCGATCTCGTCGCGGTTGGGCGAGGTGTCGAGGTATGCGACTTGCGTCGCGCCCAGCGGGTCGGAGACGTCGAACACCCGGAGGCCCGACGTGTAGTTGGCTTCGAAGGCGAGGTTGCCGACGACGTAGAGGTTGTGGTCGGTGCTCGTCGCGCCGGAGGTGAACGTGCCGACCTCCGTCGGGCGCGCGGGATCGCTGATGTCGAGCACGTGGGTGGTCGTGACGGAGAATGAGCTGCCCTCGTCCATCTCGTCGTTGACGAACAGGTACCGCAGGTCGCTCGAGGCCCACGCCTGGTGGCAGTAGCGGGCGCCGGCGTACCTGTGCCCGCCGATGCGGAACATGTTGCTCTTGTCGGTGACGTCGAGCACGTCCACGCCGTTGGCCGTCGTGCAGACGTACGCGATCTCGCGCCCGGCCATGGGCCCTGAGGTGTAGCTGATGATCTGCGCGTCGTGCACGTAGCGGTCGGACCAGGCGCCGACGATCTGGGGGTCGGCCGGGTCGGAGGTGGCCACGGCGACCAGCCCGCCGTTGCCGACGTTGGCGCCGCAGAGGTAGAGATAGCCCGAGTCGGTGTTCGCGGCGATGTTGTGCGTCGTGGAGTGGCCCTGCTGCATCTTGTTCTGGACGTGCGTGACGATGCCCTCGTCCGCCCGGCTGAGATCGATGACCTGGATGCCCAGGCCGCCCTCGCTGACGCCGTACGCGTAGTGGCCGACGACCTTCACGTCGCGCCAGAGGCTGCTCGCCCCCGGGATGAATCCGATCTGGCGCGGGTAGGTCGGGTCGGTGACGTCGAGCACCGAGAAGCCGGACTGCATGCCGAAGATGGCGTATTCCCGGCCCGACGGCGAGACGTAGCCCCAGCAGTCGTTCCCGGAGCGCTGGTCGTTGGGGAAGTTGTTGAGCGGGACCCACGAGAGCAGCGTGACGTTCTCGGCGGGGAAGCCCCCCGCGTCGCCGCCGCGGGCGGAGATCGGGCCGTGCACGACGTCGCCGACCACGCGCACGAGCGGGTCGTTCAGCTTGCGCCAGTCGGGCTCGGAGACCTGCCCCAGGGCGGGCGCGGCGAGTGTTCCGCCGGCGAGAAGCGCGACGGTGGGCATGCGACGCGTGCGGCGGTCGAATCCGAACATAATGCGTACTCCTCGTGGGTTCGTCCCAGTGTACCTGAGACGGGGCCCCGGGGGAAGCGCGGGTTCTCGGGCCCAGATTCCCGCCGGGGCGGGAAGGAGCCTCAAAGGGCGGCTCGATCCGGCCGATGACCCCCTCGACACCACGAGACGGGGAGAGCCATAGGTGCAGCCAGCGCAGGAAGCCCACAATCGGAGCGTCCCGAGATCGGCTCGCGGCCCGATTTCCGGCGCGTCGCGCGCCGTGGCCTCGCTCGGCCCGGCGCTGGTGGTGCTCGCGAGCATCGCCGGGGTGACGGCGCTGGCGTGTCTGGCCGTTCCCCCGGGGGCGGAGGGGTGGCTCGCGGCTCGCGGGGTGGAGGTGTCGGACCGCGTCGGGGTGCTCGCCGTGGGCGCGGGCGGCGGGGCGCTCGCGCTGCTCGCGGGCCTGGCGCTGCGCAACCGGGCACGGGTGCTCCACCGCGTCCGCGCGGCGCTGCTGGCGTTCGACGCCGGCGAGCGCTCGATGGGGGCGCTCGAGATCGCGCCGCAGAACCGCGTCGCGGCCGCGTGGAACGGTCTCGTGGCCTGGCGGGGCGAGGAGAGCGACCGGGCGGACGCCTCGGGGCTCCTGGCGCAGCCGGGGGAGGCGGCGTCGGACGGCGGGGAGCGTTTCAGCGACCTGCTCTGGCACGGGCTGATCATCATCGACGAGCAGCTGGTGGTCCGGTACGCCAACGGCGCGGCCGCCGTCTTTCTCCGGGCGAAGCGGGACTCGCTGGTGGGCTCGGACGCGCGGGTGATGATCAAGGACGCGCGGGTCGTTTCGGCGATCAAGAACGCCTCGGAGACCGGCTCGCGTCAGAAGCAGGTCTTCGACGTCGGGAGCGTGTCGGACGTGGAGTCGGGCGTGCTCCGGTACAGCGTGCGGGCCTCCTCGCGCGAGGGGAACCAGCGGGTGCTGGTGGTCATCGAGGACGTCACGCAGCAGCGCGTGAGCGAGGAGGTGCAGCACGCGTTCGTCGCGCAGGCGGCGCACGAGCTGCGGACGCCGCTGACGAACATCCGGCTGTACATCGAGCAACTGATCGAGGAGGACCTCGACGGCGCCGAGCGCGGGCGCGCCCTGAACGTGCTGAACCAGGAGAGCTCGCGGCTCGATCGGATCGTCGCAGACATGCTCTCGATCGCGGAGATCCAGTCGGGGCGCATGAACGTGAACACCGGCGACGTGCGCATCCAGCAGATCTACGAGGAGCTGGAGGCCGACTACGCGCAGGCGGCGAGCCACAAGCGGCTGACGCTGACGTTCGACCTGCCCCCCAAGTTCCCGGTGATCCGCGGCGACCGCGAGAAGATCTCGATCGTGCTGCACAATCTCCTCGGCAACGCGGTGAAGTACACGCAGCCGGGGGGCGTGGTCCGCGTCTCCGTGCGCGAGCAGGGAGACCGCCTCGTGACCGACGTGATCGACACCGGGATCGGGATCAGCGAGGACGACCTCGGGCGGATCTTCGAGCGCTTCGCGCGGGGGCGCGACAGCCGCGTGGAGGCGGAGCCGGGCACCGGGCTGGGCCTGGCGCTGGCCAGGGACATCGCCCGGCTGCACGGGGGCGAGATCACCGCCCGCTCCGAGCTGGACGCGGGCAGCACGTTCTCCTTCTGGCTGCCGGTGGCCAACGCCGCATCGGCGAAGGCCGCCTGACGGGGGGGTGACGGATGCAGATCGACGTGGAACGCCAGGGCGCCGTGACGATCCTGCGGCCGCGGGGGCCGCTGGTGCAGAAGGACGCCGACGCGCTGCGGCAGAAGGGCCTGGACGCGATCGGGGGCGCGCTGGGGCGCGTGGTGATCGACGCCGCGCAGGTGGCGTACCTGGACAGCTCCGGCATCGAGGCGCTGCTCGACCTCGCCGACGAGCTGGCCAACGCGGGGCAGGTGCTCAAGCTCTGCGGGGTGAACGAGACGGTGCGCGAGGTGTTTGAGGTGACGGAGACGGACTCGCAGTTCGAGCACTTCGAGGACGTGCCCGCGGCCGTGAGGAGCTTCCTGTGAGCCAGGCGAGGCGCTATCGCAAGGTGCGCGTCGGCGAGGCGCTGCTCAAGGCGGGCGCGATCTCCGAGCAGCAGCTCGAGCGGGCCCTTGTCGACCAGGAGCAGTCGGGCAGACGGCTGGGCGAGCTGCTCGTGGAGCAGGGGGTGATCAGCGGGGGAGCGCTGGTGCGGGCGCTCTCGTCGTGCCTGGGGGTCAAGGGGTGCAACCTGCGCCACGGGCTGATCGACCCCGGGCTGCTCCGGCTGATCGGCGACCAGGAGGCCGAGCGGCTGAGGGTGATCCCGATGTTCCTGGTGCGCGGGACGCTCACGGTCGCGATGGCCGAGCCGCAGTCGATCCCGACGATCGACCGGCTGCGGGCGATCACCGGGTACAGCATCAAGCCGGTGATGGCGCTCGAGAGCAACATCCTGGAGTTCGTGCGCAAGTACGCGGGCGGCAACGCCGACGTGCACGAGTTCCTGACCAAGCTGCAGCACTCGGACGTGGAGGTGATCGAGAAGGAGTCGGTCGAGGACGGGGTGACGACCGACCTCGACCGGATGGTCGCGGGCAGCCCGATCATCAACCTGGTGAACGTGGCGCTCTCGACGGCGGTGCGCCACGGCGCCAGCGACATCCACATCGAGCCCGACCGCAACGGGACGCGGATCCGCTACCGGATCGACGGGATGCTGCGGGACCTCATGAAGCCGCCGGCGGGGATGCACTCGGCGATCGTCTCGCGCGTGAAGGTCATCGGGAAGATGGACATCGCGGAGAAGCGCCTGCCGCAGGAGGGGCGCGTGCGCATCATCGCCGAGGGGAGGGACATCGACCTGCGCGTGAGCAGCATGCCGACGCTGCTGGGCGAGAAGCTGGTGGTGCGCATCCTGGACAAGCGGAACCTGCACGTGCGCCTGGAGGACCTGGGATTCCGGCCCGAGTCGCTGGAGATCTTCAAGCGGGTGCTGCGCGAGCCCCACGGGCTGGTGCTGGTCACCGGCCCCACCGGCTCGGGCAAGACGACGACCCTGTACTCGGCGCTCGACCTGCTCCGCAGCCCCGAGCTCAACATCCTGACGGTGGAGGACCCGGTCGAATACCAGCTCGACGGGGTGAACCAGATCGGCGTGAACGAGCCGATCGGCCTCTCGTTCGCGCGGGTGCTCCGCAGCGCGCTCCGCCAGGACCCCGACGTGATCATGATCGGCGAGATCCGCGACGACGTGACGGCGCACGTCGCGGTGCAGGCGGCGCTGACGGGGCACATGGTGCTCGCGACGCTGCACACCAACGACGCGCCGAGCGCCGTCGCGCGGCTCATCGACATGGGCGTGGAGTCGTACCTGCTCTCGGCGGCGATCAATGGCGTGGTGGCGCAGCGGCTCGCGCGGACGATCTGCCCGAGCTGCCGCACGAAGTACTTCCCCACCGACCAGGTGCTGGCCGACGCCGGCATCCCGAGCATGGTGGGGCGCCCCTTCCAGAAGGGGACGGGCTGCCAGTCCTGCCACGACAGCGGCTTCCAGGGGCGCGCGGGGATCTACGAGGTGCTGGAGATCGACGGCGCGCTCCGCCACATGGTGCACAACGGGCGCGCGACGCACGAGATCCGCAACATGACCCGGCGGCGCGGCTTCAAGACGCTGCGCGAGGAGGGCGTGCTCCTGGCGCTCGACGGCCGGACCAGCCTCGAGGAGGCGCTCCGGGTGACGAAGGTGGAGGAGGCCCTGGGGGCCGCGCCCGACGAGGCCGCCCCGGTGCAGGACGTCAGGAGGGCGGCATGAAGTTCTCCTACGTGGCCTTCGACGTCGAGGGGAAGCGCTTCGAGGACGCAATCGACTCGCCGAACGAGGAGGGGGCGCGGCGCTCGCTCAGCGACCGCGGGCTGTTCGTCGTCGAGCTCTCGCGCGGGGCGGGGCGCCCGGCCGCGGCGGGGGGAGCCGCCCGGCCCGGCCGGAGGATGTCCCGCGCCGCCTGCCTCGCCGAGTTCACCCGCCAGATGTCGATCCTCGTCTCGACGGGGACGCCGCTGGTCCAGGCGCTCGGGGCCGTCGAGCGCCAGGTGCTCGACGCGCGGTTCGGCGCCATGCTCGCCGACGTGCGCATGCGCATCGAGGAGGGCTCGACGCTGGCGGACGCCATGGCCGAGCACCCCAGGTACTTCGACGCGGTCGCGCGCAGCCTGGTCTCCGCGGGCGAGGCCAGCGGCAAGCTCGACGCGATGCTCCAGCGCCTCGCCGTGATCATCCGCCAGCAGGAGGTCACGCGCCGGTCGCTGGCGGCGGCGATGAGCTACCCGGTGCTCCTGATCTCGATCGCGGGCGTGGTGCTGGTCGCCATGCTGCTCTTCATCATCCCGCGCTTCGCCGTGCTCTTCGAGTCGCTCGACACGCCGCTCCCGGCCTCGACCGCGTTCCTCATGGGCGCGAGCCAGCACCTGCGCGGGCACTGGGTATACGAGCTGCCGATCGCGCTGGGCGCCGTCGTGTGCGTCGTGCTCTGGCTGAAGAGCGCCGCGGGGCGGCGCGCCCTGGACACCTGGTCGATCCGCGCGCCGCTGATCTCCCGGCTCGTCGTCAGCCTCGCCATGGCGCGGATGGCGCGGCTGCTGGGCGTTCTGCTCGAGAGCCGCGTGCCTCTGCTCGAGGCGCTCTCGCTCACCAAGCAGGCGATGGCGAACCACCACTACGCGCGGCTGCTCGAAGAGATCGAGGAGTCGGTGACGCAGGGCTCCTCGATGAGCGCGGTGGTGGGGCGGAGCGCCCTGATCTCCCCGGCGTTCGCCGAGGCGGTGCGGAGCGGGGAGGAGTCCGGGCAGGTGGGGCGCGTGCTCGTCAGCCTGGCGGAGTACATGGAGGAGGACAACGCCTTGCTCGTCAAGTCCGTGACCCAGCTCCTCGAGCCGGTCGTCCTGATCATCCTCGGCCTGGTCGTCGGGATCGTCGCGGTCAGCATGTTCCTGCCGCTCTTCGACGCCACGGCCGCGACGCACAGCGGGGGGGCCGGGGCATGAGCGCGCTCTGGGGCGGCGTGACGCCCATCGGCATCGACATCGGCTCGAAGCGCGTGAAGCTCGCGCAGCTCGCGCGCACCCGCCGCGGCTGGCGGGCGTGCGCCCTGAGCGCGTTCGACAGGCTCGATCGCGCCCCGATCCCGGGCGAGGCCGAGCTGGGGCGCATCGCCGAGGTGCTCGACCGCGCGGGCTTCGTGGGCGACGAGGTCGTCGTCGGCGCCCCGCGCGCCTGCGTGCACACGGCGGTGCTGGAGCTCCCGCCGCGCAAGAGCGGCGCCCCGCTGGAGCAGATCTGCCAGTCCGAGGTCTCCCGGATGTTCCGCCTCGCGCCCGGCTCGTACGAGATGCACGCCTGGGAGGTGCCCTCGGCCTCGAGCCGCTCGACCATGACCCAGATGGCGGCCAGCGCTCTCTCCTGGAGCGACGCGGAGGCGCTTGTCGCCCCTTTCGACCGGGCCGGGCTGTCTGTGGTCGCCATCGATCTGGTCGGCGAGGCGACGTCGCGGGCGTGCGCCCACGTGATGCAGGGCCTGTCCGAGCTCGGCGTGCTCATCGATCTCGGCGAGGCCGGGCTCGACCTGCTCGTGTTCCGCGCCGGGGCGTGCGTGTACCACCGGAGGCTCGAGGCGCTCGGGCTCGCCTGGATCGCCGAGACGGTCGCGCGCAAGCTCGCGATCCCGGCGCGGGGCGCCGGGGCGCTCATCCGCCGGTTCGGCCTCGCCGAGGAGACCTCGCCCGAGGCCGACGCGCTGTGCGCCACGCGCGCGCGCGTCATCCTGCGCGAGCAGGTCGACCTCATGCTGCAGGAGACGCTCTCCTCGGTCGCCTACGCCCTCGACCGGTTCCCCGGCGAGGCGGTCTCCGCCCTGCGTCTGGTCGGCGGCGGGGCGAACACCCCGGGGATCGCGCCATACCTCACCGAGATCTCGGGCGTCGAGGCCGCGCCCGTCGTGCCCGCCTCGCTGGCCCGGGGGCTCTCGGCGCGCCGGCACGCCGCCGGCGATCCCTCGTACATGACGGCCCTCGGTCACGCACTCTGGGGGAGCGACTGATGGCCCCGTACCCCAACCTGCTTCCCAAGTCGCTCCTGGCCGAGCGGGCCCGGCGCCGGCGCATCCGGCAGTGGCTCGCCGTCGCCGTACTCGAGTCGGCGCTGCTCACCGTGGCGTGCCTCGCGCTCCGCATCGAGAGCTTCGACGCCGTCTCGGGTATGGACTCCACGATCCGATCGACCGCGGACCAGATCGATCTCATGTCCACGGCGGTCGCGGCCTCGCGCGGCGAGCTCGCCGACCTGGAGCGGCGCATGGCGATCACCTCCGAGGTCGACCGCCAGCCCGACTGGTCGATCGTGCTGGCGATGGTGGCGAGAAAGGGCGCCGACGTCGTGCGGCTGGAATCCTGCCAGCTCCTCCCGGGCATCGTCAAGCCCGGCGGCGAGATCGAGTACCGCTTCACCGTCCTCGCCCGCTGCCCGACGCAATCGGACCTCACGCGCTTCGTCCAGGAGCTCGAGGCCACGGGCGTGTTCAGCCGGACCAAGGTCGTCGAGACCCGCACCGTCAGCGAACCCGGCGAGCCGGCGGCGGTCCGCTTCACGCTCGAGTCGTCGTTCGTCGAAGGGGGAGCATGATGGAGGCCGTCAGCCCGGGCCGCGCGTCCTTCCGCACCCGCGACGTCGATCTCGCCGCCGGCGCTGCGCTGCTCGCCATCGGCGGCGCGGCGTTCTGGTTCGGCATCCGGCCCGTCTTTCACGCCGAGGACGAGCAGCGCCGCCTCGCGGCGCAGCTCACGGCCTCGAGGCAGCAGCTCGAGGTCGCCCAGTCCGAATACGAGCAGGTCCGCGGCGCGATCGAGACGACGCGCGACCGCCTGCAGCGGTCGGCCGTGGTGCTGCACACCGCCGACGGGCTGGTCAACCGTCAGGAGGAGGTCACCAGCACCGTGACCGGGGGCGGTCTCGACCTTGAGCAGCTCGTCGTCGGCACGGTGTTCCGGGGCGAGTTGCTCGACACCATCCCGCTCCACATCACCGGCGCCGGCGAGTTCCCACGCGTCGTCGCCATCATGCACGAGCTCCGCGCCCGGTTCCCGGACATGGCGATCACCTCGTTCCAGCTCACCGGCGGGGGTAGCGAGGGGCCGTCCGGGAACTCGCGAGTCGTCCGGTTCGTGCTGGACATTGCCTGGTATACGGCCCGCAGCGAGGAGCCGACGAGCTAATCCCTTGGGATCGCTTGCCGCCCGCGTCCCCGTTCCGCCCAGTCGGGGCATGACACTCACCAGACAGCGGAAAGCCGGCTACGGGCTGCTCGCGATCGCCGTCTCGGCTCTGGCCGTGGACCGCCTCTTCCTGGGCGGGGGCTCGCCGGCGGCGGCGAGCGCGGGCGAGGGCGCCGCCCTCCTGGGCGAGGCGGGCACGACCGCGCCGCGCCCCCTGCCCACGGGGCCGGGCCTGGCGTCGCGCCTGGAGTCGATCGCGACGGCCGAGGGGCTGGACCCCGTCGCGGTGGAGGACCTGTTCGCCGACGAAGTGCAGGCCGAGCCGCTGATCCTGAGCGCCACGCTGGGCACGGGCACGCGCGCGGCGGTGACGGTGAACAATCAGCTCGTCCGCGTCGGGCAGCGCGTCGCGGGGGCGGAGCTGCTCGAGGTCACCAGGGACGGGGCCCGCTTCAGGCGGGGGGGCGAGGAGTTCTTCGTGACGCTCGCGCTCCCCCGGGGCGACCTCCACACGCCGCCTGATCGATAGGCCGGGCGAGACCGGGCCTCCGCGCCCAACGCCCGATATGTGCCGATGCCCGCGCGTCGGCATGGCCTGTGCGGACTGGGCGAGCAGCGGCCCGGTCTCGAAGCCCCCGCCCGCTTCAGTCCCGCGCCGGGAACCCCGATGCATACGGCACGGCACGATTGGATCAGCCAAACCGGCGTGCAAAGGTGGAGGTAATCGGCAATGCTGCAAGTCATCGGGAAGCGTCGCTCGCGGGCCTTCAGCCTCATCGAGCTGGTCATCGTCATCGTGATCCTGGGGGTGATCGGCGCGATCGCCATCCCGCGCATGAGCCGCGGCGCCGCCGGCGCATCGGAGTCGGGCGCGGTCTCCGACCTGGCGATCCTGCGCAGCGCGATCGAGCTCTACGCCGCGGAGCACAACGGCACGTTCCCCACGGTCGCCGACTTCTCGGACCAGCTCACGCAGTACTCGGACATCGACGGGAACACGAACGCCACCAAGACCGCGGTGTTCATGTACGGCCCGTATCTGCGGTCGGTGCCGGTGCAGAAGGGCGGGCCCAACAAGGGCAGCGCCGACATCACGGGCACGCAGGGCACGGCGGGCTCTGGCTGGTGGTACACGGCGTCGACCGGCGACGTCCGCATCAACGCCGCGGGCACGGACACCGACTCGAACGGCGTCGCCTGGGTCAGCTACTGACCCCGCACGCCGCAGGCTGAATCCAGCGCAGACGTTCGCGCCGCCGCGAGCGTCTGCGTCGTTTGAGGGGTGTCGGGCGGAGGTAGGACCCATGCATCGGGCGTTCACCCTTATCGAGCTCGTCGTCGTCCTGGCGGTGATGGCCGTCGCGGCGGCGGTGGCGATCCCCGCGAGCGTCTCGACCGCCGGGCAGTACCGTGCGAACCTGGCGTCCACGCGCGTCGGCGCGGACATGCGCCGCCTGCAGCAGGATTCCTGGCACAACGCGACGACCTCCTCGATCGTGTTCAGCACCGCCGGCGATTCGTACGACCTGGTCAACCTCGAAGGATCGGGGGCGACGACGACCGTGCATCTCGGCCGCTCCCCCTACAGGGTCGATCTTGTCTCCGCACAGTTTGACGGCGTCGCCCGCGTGGACTTCCGCGCCGGCGTCTCCTCCGCCGCCTCGGGCGGCACGGTCCGGGTGAAGGCGTCGGGGGTCACGTTCCAGGCCACGATCTCGGGAGGACAGGAGGCCAGGGTCGCGTCGGTGGCCAGGGTCGGCGGGTAGCCGCCCGCGGCCGCCGCTTCGCGCGGGAGCACAAGCATGCGCAGCACCCGTCCCCAAGCCCGTGACGCGTTCACGCTGGTCGAGCTCATCATCTCCCTCTCGATCGCGGCGGTCGTGCTGATGGCGGTCGCTTCGCTCCTGGGCCTCTCGACCAAGGCCATCCCCGCCGAGGACGGGGTGCAGGTCACGTCCATCCAGGGGGCGGAATTCGTCTCGAAATTCGCCGCCGATGCCGCGATCGCCCATGAGGTCACCGAGACGGGCGCGCGGGCGGTGACCTTCGTCATCCCCGATCAGGACGGCGACGCCTCGCCCGACACGGTGCGGTACGTCTGGTCGGGCGTCGTCGGCAGCGCGCTCGAGCGGCTGGTGAACGGATCGGACCGGCTGGAGATCGTCGAATCCGTCAGCGCGTTCGACCTGGAATACGCGTTCGACGACGTGCCGGCATACGCCGAGCTCACCAAACGCACCGACGCGGCGTCGACGCTCCAGACGTCGATCGTCTCCGTCGCGACCAGCCGGGAGGTGGGCTCGACGCGCTGCGGCCAGGTGTTCGCGCCCACCCTGCCGTCGGGGGTCATCGCGTGGACGCTGGACGAGCTGAAGCTCAGCCTCGGCCCGAACGGCGCCGCCACGACGACGGTGGTGGTCGAGATCCGCGGGGTCGACAGCAACAACCTGCCGACGGGAGCGGTCTACTCGCGTTCGACCGTGTCGGAGGGGTCGCTCGGTCTCCTCGGTCTTCTCCCCGCGGTGCGCACGTTCACGCTCAGCGGCATCGTCGTGCCGGCGTCGGAGAAGCTGTGCGTCGTGGTGAGCTGCACGGGCGGGGACGTCAGGGCGTCGCTGGGCACCGCCGCGGGCCTCGGCTGGCCGGCCACGGCGCCGTTCCTGACCTCGACCGACGGCGGCGCGACCTGGAACAAGGGCACCGCGGTGGTCGCGGGGCACTCGGTGAGCGGGAAGCTGATCCGCGTCGGCGGCGGCCCCGCGACGCGGCACACAGTGAGCCGCGTGGGCGCGGCGCTCACGGCCGGCGACGAGGCCTGGTCGCTCGGGTGCGGGGTATCGCGCCGGAATCCGGGAGAAGCGCCATGACCGCCTGCGCACGCCCACGCCGCGCGGCGCGCGGGCTGACGCTGATCGAGGTGGTCATCTCCATGGCCGTCCTCGCGATCGTGCTGGTCTCGCTGCTCCAGGGGGCCGCGGTGTCGGTCGGGATGCAGCGGAGCACCGCGCACGCCGTGGCGGCGGAGGCCCTGGCGCGGGAGCTCCTCGACTGGGTCTGCGCGCTGCCGTACGACGACCCCAACGGTGGCGCCGGGCCGGGCCTGGACGCCGCGGAGATCGCCTCCAACCGGACCACCTTCGACGACCTCGACGACTTCGACGGCTGGAGCGAGTCCCCGCCCGCCGGTCCGGACGGGGTCGCGTTGAGCGGCTTTGCGGCGTGGCGTCGGGCGGTGGCCGTCGAGAACGTCAACCCCGTGGACCTCACCGCGCTTCTCCCGGCCGACGACCGCGGCGCCAAGATCGTGTCCGTGAGCGTGTGGCGGAGCGGCAAGCTGCTCGCGCAGCTCGAGCGCGTGCGCTATCTCGCGGCGGACGGAGCCAAGCAATGACCCGGCGCGGGGCGCCGGCGAGGTCGCGTCGCGGCGGGGTGTACGTGCTCGTCCTCGTCACGGTCGCCGTTGTCGCGGCGATGCTCGTGGCCAGCCTCGACGTGGTGCGGGCGAGATTCGCCGAGGGGTCCACCCTTGCCGATTCCTCTCAGGCCTGGCAGCATGCCGAGTCGGTGCTCGAGGGGGCGATCCATGTCATGGAATCGTCGCCGGACTGGCGGTGGTCGCTTGGCGACGGCGCATGGGTCCAAGACCAGGCGTATGGGGACAGCGTGGTCACGCTCGAGGCGACCGGGGCCGACGGGGCGACCCTCGACGACGACGCATGGCAGCCGGTGCGGCTCACCGCCATCGCCCGGTGCGGGCGGGCCCGGGCCATCATGCGTCTGGACCTGGGCATGCAGGGCAGCGGGTTCCCCGGCGCCGGCTCGACGCTCTACGCGAACAACCTGCTGGGATACTGGCCGCTGGCCGACGGCTCGCGCGCCGACCGGGTGCAGTCCAACACAGCGCAGGAGAAGAGCTCTTCGGGCCGCTTCCGCGGGGGCGCGGTGCCGGGCCTGGGGGCGAGCGCCGCCGCCTGGTTCGGCGACGGCGGAGAGCTCGAGATTGACCACCTGACGAGCTACGCCGCCATCCGCTCCGTCAGCGTCTGGATCCGGCCGGAGGACGTGACCACCACCCGCGCGATCGCGCTGCGCGACGAGAGCGGCTACGACGCGGGGTCGTGGTACCTGTCGGTCGGCTTCGGCGCGCTGCGGGGCGCGTTCGAGTCGAATACCGGGATCACGGTGTCGTCGGCGGCGATCAGCGCGGGGTCGTGGCACCACGTGGTCCTCGTCGCCGAGAGCACGCAGGTGATGTTGTACATCGACGGCGTGGAGGTCGATCGCACGCCGGCCGCCACCGCCAGCTACTGGAACGGCGCCTCGAGCGCGCCGGACATCCTGCTGGGGACCGTCTCCGGCTCGGCCGGCAGCGGCGCTCTCTCCGGGGCCGCGAGCTTCGAGGGCTCGATGTGCGAGTTCGCGATCATGGGCGACGCGCTCACCGCCGCGGAGGTGCTGGCGCTATACAACTCGTATCCCGCGCCCGCCGAGTACAAGATCCTCGCCGACTCGTGGGACCGCGACGTCCGCTGAGGCGTGCGTCCGGCGGGGCGTCTCAGGCGGCGAGGCTCTCGGGCGGGTGCTGGCGCTGCGGGCGATGCCTGGCGACCATGCGGTCGTACTCGGCGAAGTCGAGCTGGACGAAGCGGGCCGCCAGCGCCGGATCGAACTGCGAGCCGGACACTCGGACGATCTCCTCGAGCACGCGGTCGCGCGCCATCGCGGGGCGGTAGGCGCGGTTGGAGCTCATCGCGTCGAACGTGTCGGCCAGGGCCAGGATCCGGGCCATCAGGGGGATCTGCTCGCCGGCGACACCGTCCGGGTAGCCGCGCCCGTCGAAGCGCTCGTGGTGCCAGAGCACGCCGGGCAGGATGTCGGCCAGCTGCGGGATGCCGCGCAGGATCTCGTACCCCATGCGGGGGTGCCGCTTGATCGCCTCGAATTCCTCGTCGGTGAGCTTGCCCGCCTTGCAGAGCACCGCCTCGGGCACGCCGATCTTGCCGACGTCGTGCATCAGGCCGGCGATATGGATCCGCTCCACCTCCGGCTCGGAGTGGCCGATCGTCGACGCCAGGAGGGCCGCCAGGTGGGCCACGCGCTCGGAATGGCCGCGCGTGTAGCTGTCCTTCGCGTCGACCGCGGCGGTGATCGCCCGCAGCGACCCGACGAACATCTCCTGCTGCTCGTGCAGCAGCGAGACGATCTCGAGGTAGCTGAGCACGAACGCGCCGACGGTGTCGAAGACGCGGGTGTCGTAGGTGCTGACCTGCGGGTCCTCGCCGCCCTTGGCCCCGCCCAGGATCATCCCGATCGGCCGGCCGGCCCGGGCGATGGGGAAGAGGACGACCTGCTCCTGCGCGCCGATCAGCTGGACCACGCGCTCGTCGCTCTGGATCAGCGTGCCCCCCTCGCAGTCGAGCTCCGGGAGGACTGCGGCCGCGAACTTCTGGAACCCCGCCTCGTCCGCCGGCGGTCTGCCCGCGCACAGGAATGCCGGCCGGCGCACGTCGTCCTGCCAGGTCGTGGTCGTGAGGAGAAGCGCGTCCCAGCCGAACCTGGTGGCGTCGAGCAGCCCCTGGAGCGCCATGCGCAGGAACGCGGGCGGATCGGCGAGGTGACGCATCGCGCGCGCCAGGCCGTATGTCAGCTCGATGTGCTCGTAGGCGTCGGCCAGCGTCTGCGTGAAGCCGTCGAGCGATGCGGCGTCGCGGCGCGTCTTCTCGATGTCCGCCGCCATGTCCAACAACAGGGCGCACATGCGCGACGCCTCCGCCGCCGTGAAATCCGCGATGCCCAGGAGTGACTTGGCGGTCGCGACCGGGTCGACGCCGGCGCGCTTGCACCCGCTGAGGAATTCGTCGGCGTGCAGCGCGTCGGTGGTCAGGAACATCGCCGCCGTCCACTCGCTGATCCGCCGGCGCACGCGCAGCGGGATGAGGAGCACGCGGCAGCCGCGGAAGAGCTCGATCGGGCCCGGCGGGACCGAGTCGGGCTGCGTCGGCACGCGCGACCTGAGCAGCTCAACCAGCACCGGATTGCAGAGCCACGTGGCCCGGACACCCACGGCGGTCGGCGCCCTGAGGACGCGCCCGTCCGAAGCGAGCCGCCATGTGAGGATGCCCAAGCGCTCGAGGCGCTCGCGCAGGATGCCGTGCGGGTCGGTATCACGCGCCTCGAGCCGGTGCATCAGGCCGCCTCCGACCGGCCGCCGCCGATCAGCTGCTCGACAACCTCAAGGATCTGGTGCACGCTGAAAGGCTTGGCGAGCACCCGCACGATATTCGAGATCTCGAACTCTCCTTCGGGCAGCACGTATCCCCGCGCCGTGAGCAGCACCACGGGCACGCTCGACAGGTCCGCGTGCCCGCGCAGGGCCGAGGCGAACTCCACGCCACTCATGAAGGGCATCTGGAGGTCCGTGATCACCAGGTCAGGGCGCGACTCGGTCGCGGCCATCAGACCCTCTTCGCCGTCCGCGGCGGTCACCACGCTGAAGCCGGCTCCCTCGAGCTTGCGCCCGAGCACGAGCGGGATGTGCGGCTCGTCGTCAACCAGCAGGACAGTTCCCCGGCTCATGCGCGTTCTCCAACCCCGGCGGGCTCATGGACCTTCCCCTTGGTATGTCGGCCGGGCGCGCTCCCCGATTGACGCCGATCGGCGACGCCACCGGGATTCCGGCGCAGACGCCGCGTCGCCCGCGTCCGCGCGGGCCCGCCAAACCCCGCCCGGCGGCCGTGGTAGCATTCGGCGATGTCCAAGGGTGTGGAAACCAGCTCGGGACGCCGGGGATCCCCACAGGCCGAGAGTTCTCGGACCTCCGATGAGCTCGCCGGCGCCGTCGAGGCGCTGCTGCTGTGCGCGGACCGACCCATCCCGCCCGATCGCCTCGCCCGCGCCGCGGGGCTTCTCGACGAAGGGGCCGACGTCGCCGACGCAGCGGTTGCGGCGGCGAAGCAGGCGCTGGCCGGGGCTGTCGGGCGGCTGAACGCGACGTACGAAGAAACGGACAGGGCCTTCCGGATCGAGTCGGTGGCCGGGGGCTACCGGCTGATGACGCTGCCCAAGTATGCCCGAGCGGTCGCGGCGCTCCACCAGCAGAAGGCGCAGAACCGCCTCAGCAAGGCGGCGGTCGAGACGCTGGCGATCATCGCGTACCGCCAGCCCGTCACCCGCGCGGAGGTTGAGAGCATCCGGGGCGTGGCCTGCGGCGAGGTGCTCAAGACGCTCCTCGACCACCGGCTGGTGACGATCCAGGGGCGCGCCGAGGAGCTCGGCCGCCCCATGCTCTACGGCACGACGCGGCAATTCCTCGACACCTTCGGTCTCGCCTCGCTCAAGGACCTGCCGGCAGTGGCAGAGTTTGGAGGACGTTCATGACCCGCCTGATCGCCCGCATGTCCCGCGCCCTCGCGGCAGGCGGATCCGTGCTGCTCCTCGCGACCTCGGGAGCATGCTCCACGAACCGCGCGGTCTCCGGGAAAGTGCTCCCCGGCGAGGCGGGCGTGGCCACCGTGGTCCAGGAGAACGACCCGCGCCTGGAGGGGGAGGGCCTCGCCGGCGTGGAGCTGCGGGTGACCGATGGCAGCACGGGAATGGGCTCGATCGCGAGCACGACGACCAAGGCCGACGGCTCGTTCTCGCTGAAGGTGCCCGAGGCCGCGATGACGCGACGGCTGGAGGTGCACGCCACCTCAGAGCAGATCCTGCCGTTCCGGGGCTCGACCATGCTCCCGATGGACGGTCGGAAGCTCCTGCTCTTCGTCGAGCCGGTGAGGGAGATCCCGGCGCGGGGGCGGGAGAGGTGAAGCCCGAGGATGTGCCCGTGCGGCGGACGTATCGCTTCCGCCTGACGGGGCTCATCTATCTCGCGGTGACCGCCTTTCTCGCGATCGCGGCGATCTCCAGCCAGAACAATTTGCTCTTCTGGTGCCTCGGCCTGGCGCTCGCGGGGATCGCGATCTCCGGCCTGGCGTCCGGCGCCGGGCTCATGGGCCTGCGGGTCGAGCGGGAGGCGATCCCCGATGCGAGCGCGGGCGGCGAGCTCGTGATCCGCTACAAGGTGCGCAACGAGAACCGATTCACGCCCGCGTTCGCGCTGATCATCAGCGAGTGCGAGCCCGCGCGGCGGCGGCGGGCCTCGACCCCGTGGCAGCGATTCACCTCCCGGCCGGTCGCCTTCGTGACCTGCGTCGGGCCGGGGCAGGTGGTCCAGGCCGAGGCTCGCGCCCGCGCGTTCCGGCGCGGCCGGCCTGAGTTCACGGAATTCAACGTCGCCTCCACGTTCCCGTTCGGGCTCGCCAACAAGAGCCTGCGCTTCGTGCAGCACCGCACCGCGCTTGTCTACCCGCACCCGTCGCCGGTCCGGGCGTCGGTAATCCAGGCGCTGAGGGCGGGCGGAGAGCAGTTCGGGCCGGGCTCCGTGCGCGGGGGCGCGTCGGGCGATTTCTACGGGATCCGCGAATACCTGCCGGGCGACGGGATGAAGGCGGTGTCGTGGCGCGCCACGGCCCGGGTCGGCACCCTGGTCGTCAAGCAGCACGCCACCCCCTCGCCGCGGAGGCTGTGGGTCCGGCTCGAGCTCGACGACGCCGGCGACGACGAAGCGATCGAGAGCTCGATCGCGCTGGCCGCCGGCGTTCTGCACGCGGGCGCCGAGCAGGGGTTCGCGATCGGGCTCGTGTGCCCGGGCGCCGGTCTCTCCTCGCACCCGGCCCCCGGACGCATCGGGCTGCGGAACGCCCTCGCGAGGCTCGCGATCATCGGGGCGCACGGCGAGGGGGAGCTGATCCAGAACCCCGGCGCGTCCCCCTCGCTGCGCGACTCGATCATCACCGTGCGCCCGCGGCCGACGGAACCTCACGGCTCGCGCCAGGGCCTGGTGCTCGCGGCGTCGGCGCCGCAATTCTGGAGCGCCGCCGGGCCCGGGGGGACCCCGGCGGGCGGCGCGGGGGCGGCCCGATGAGCGCAACGACCGCGCCCCGGAAGACGCTCCTGCTCGCCGCGGTGTGCGCCGTCATCGCCTATGCGGCCGTCAGCCCGGCGCCGGCGAGCATGCTGGCGGCGCTCGTGGTCGGCTCGGTCGGGATCGTGCTCGGGGCACGGTCGCGCGCCGCGGCCGTTCCGCGCTGGCTCGTGGCGCTCGCCACCATCGCCGTGCTCCTCCGCACGATGAATCTCGCGCTCGGCGACGGCCTCGATATCCATGATTTCGCGGAGTTCGTCGCCTGGATGATGGTCGTGAAGGCGTTCGATCAGCGTTCGGCGAGCGACGACGCGCAGCTGCTGGCGCTCTCGGTGTTCCTCTGCGTCGCCTCGATGCTCGTCAGCAACGGCCTCGCGGTCGCGGTGCTGTCGTTCGTCTACCTGCCGCTGGTCGCGCACGCGGCGATGCACGCGCAGCTCCGCGTGAGCCTCGAGCGCGCCGAGCGCCTGGCGTCGCGCGGCCCGGCGGGGGACTTCGGCCCGCTGCGGATCCGCCCCGGCGCCGGCCCGCGGGCCTCGGCCGAGCTCCGGCGGATGGCCGTCGCCGGCCTGGGGCTGGGCTTCCTGGTCGCCGCGATCGTGTTCGTGGTGCTCCCGCGCGGCGCGGGGCTGCGGGAGATCGGTCGGTGGGGCAATCCCGGCGTCGGGCGCGTCGTGGGGTTCGCCGACCGGGTGCGCATCGGCCTCGGGGGCGCGATCTCGACGTCGCAGACCCCGGTCCTGCACATGCGCCTCGCCGACAGCGAGGGGCGCCCGCTGGGCGGGCTCGGGGCGGTGCACTACCTCCGTGGGGCGGTGCTCGACACGTACGAGGACGGCGTCTGGTCACCCTCCCGCCCGCCGTCGGCGGTGGGGGAGACCAGCGAGGAGGTCCCCGGTCAGGCGGAGAACCTCGGCGGGGCCGCGGGCGATTCGGTGATTCATCAGCACATCACGCTGCTCAATACGCCGCGCGAGTTCTCGTATCTCTTCACCATCTGGCGTCCGGCGGAGGTCCGGTTCGAGGACCCCACGACCTGCGCCATCTACAGGCCGCAGGGGACGCTGATGATCGCCGGGCGTGGCGGCACGTTCCGCTACATGGCGCGCTCGGCGCCGTACAACACCGGCCCTCGCCGGCGCACCGCGCGCGAGCCGGCCGGCTGGGCCTCGCCCGTGGTGCGCGGGCTCGCCGCGAAGATCCTCGCGCAGGCCGAGATCGAGCCCGACCCGGCGCTGCGTTCAATCTCCGACGACTCGATGGCGATCAACGCCTTCCGCCGGCACTTCTGGTCCAACTACACCTACAGCCTCGACTCCCCGCCCCCGCCCCGCGCCGTGGACCCGATCGACTGGTTCCTCACCGACGCCTCCACGGGACACTGCGAGTACTACGCCTCGGCGCTCGCGGCGCTCTGCCGGAGCGTGGGGATCCCGGCGCGGGTCGTCACGGGCTACGTCGCGGCGGAGTACAACGCGACCACCGGCCATTATGTCGTGCGGGAGAGCAACGCCCACGCTTGGGTCGAGGCGGAGGTGGAGCCGGGCGTCTGGAAGCCCTACGACGCCACGCCGCCGGCCGACCTGCTCGCCCAGCACGGGCCGGCGCCCGGCCTCATGGCGAGAGCCGGTCGCGCGCTCGACGCGCTGAATTACGCGTGGGTCAACTCGGTCGTGGCCTTCGACAGCGACGATCGGTCCGAGCTCCTCGGCTGGAGCGAGCCGCTGAGCGCCGCGGTCTCCGCGCGGTTCGCCAAGCTGCTCGACGGCGCGAGCTTCGCCCCGCCGCGCGTCCTCGTCCTCACGGCGATCCGCATCGCCCTGGCCGTCGCCGGGGGCGTCCTGGCGGGCGTCGTGCTGATCAGGCTGATCCGGCGCTGGCGAGCGCGCCTGGCCGAGAGGCCGCGGGCGATCCCCCGGCGGATCGCCGACGAGGAGATCCGTGCCCGGATCCGGGCCACGCCGCTGTATCAGGAGATGCTCACGCTGCTGACGCGCCGTGGGGTGCGGAAGCCGGCGTGGCAGCCTCCGCTGGCCTGGAGCGGGACCCTGGCGAGGGATTCGTCGTCGGTGAGTCGGGCGGTGCGCGAGCTCACCGAGCTGTACTACGTGATGCGTTTCGGGGGCCGGGAGCTCACCTCGGCGGAGCGGGCGGACGCTCGTCGGCTGCTGGGAGAGCTCTCGGCGGCGCTCGGCGCGAGCGCGACGGCGGGCCGATGATCGAGCGGTTCTCGGTCGTCGTCCCCGGGGGGTTGTGTCGAACGAAGCGGCTGCATCCGGTCCGGGCGGGCGCCGGCGCTGCCCGGCGTCAACCGGGCGTTCCCGCTCGACGATGCATCGGCGGGGGACCAGCCTCCCCGGAGGATCCAGATATGCCCGCCAACCGTTCCCGCACCGACCGCTGGCGCGATTGCCTCTGGCAGATCTACGAGCGCGGCGGGGCCATCGAGGTCTCTCTCGCCCGGCCCGAGGCGGCCGATCCCGCCGGGCACGACCTGGTGTGGCGCGTCAAGATCGCACGCATGAGCGAGACGGAGATCACCGTGGACCAGCCCGCGGCGTTCGGGCGCACGTTCCGCCTGGAAGCCGGCGCCAGCGTCGTTGCGGCGATGAGCATCGGGCAGAACCGCTGGATGTTCCGCACCCGGGCGCTCCCGTCTCCGCCCGACGGCCGGCTCCGGCTGGCGATGCCCGAGCAGGTCGAAC
>DASRXL010000261.1:0-3485 GCA_035654175.1 Phycisphaerales bacterium | reverse complement strand
CGAGGTCGTCACCGTCACGTTCGACCCGCTCCGCACGCGCGGGCGATTCCTCTCCGTGCTCGCGCCGGAAGACCGCCTGGCCTGGGTGGACGCGAGCCTGCGAGCCTTGACGGAGGTCGAAACCAAGGTCCGGGCTTGGGGAGAAAGCCACGATCGGGACGATCTCTTCCTCGCGGCGACCACGCGCAACGCACTGCTCGAGACCGCCGCACGCCGACAATGGCTAGAGGAAATGCGGGGAATCGTGCTCAAAGCCGCGGCACAGGCCCGAAAGTGAAAGCGCACCGCCCCGTTGGCGGAATAACAATCGAGTCGTCGGACATCGTGCGCGCCGGCGGCGGCACTCAGCGGGTCCGCGGCGGTCCGAACGGGAAGGGGGAGGCGTGGGCAAGGGAGCGTTCATCGTCGGGGGGCTCGTGCTCGCGGTCGGCGGCCTCGCCGGCGCCGGGTACCTGCTTACCCAGACGCCGATGGGGGAGAAGCTCCGGCAGAATCTCAAGCCGAAGACGCCCTCGGTGAGCGTCCGCCTCGAGCCGGTCCGCCGGAGCGGGCTGACGCGCTCGATCAGCGCGC
This sequence comes from Phycisphaerales bacterium, assembly GCA_035654175.1. Taxonomy (GTDB): domain Bacteria; phylum Planctomycetota; class Phycisphaerae; order Phycisphaerales; family UBA1924; genus PNC22. The sequence goes on along the minus strand of DASRXL010000261.1, from coordinate 2,912 downwards.
CGGGGCTGGTCGAGCCCCGGACCAAGGTCGAGATCAGCGCTCAGGTTTCGGCCAGGATCACGGCGCTCCCCTTCGACGAGGGCGAGCGCGTCCAGGCGGGCGACGTGGTCGTCCGTCTGGACGCCGAGGACCTGACCGCTCGGCTCGAGGCCGCCAAGGCCGGCCTGCGCGCGCAGGAGGCGCGACTGCGCGGGAGCGAGGCCGACCTGGCCGTCGCCCAGAGCGACTTCGGGCGCAAGAAGGAGCTCTACGACTCCGGCGACATCGCCAAGATGGAGTTCGAGCAGGCGGAGAACCGCTACAACCAGGCGGTGTCCGCCATGGAGATGGCGCGCGCGGACGTCGAGATCGCCAGGGCGCAGATCATCGAGGCGGAGCGCGACCTCGCCCACGCGGTCATCGCCAGCCCTATCGACGGGATCCTGACCACCCTCAACGCCGAGGAGGGCGAGCTGGTGGTGGTGGGGACGCTGAACACCCCGGGCTCCATCATCCTCGAGGTGGCGGACCTCTCCGACATGCTGCTTATGGCCAGGGTCGACGAGTCGAACATCGCGCAGGTGAAGGCGGCCCAGGAGGCCACGGTGCACGTGAACGCCTACCGCGATCGGCCGTTCCCCGGCGTGGTGGAGCGCGTTGGGCTCGAGCGCAAGCAGTGGACCGACGGGACGTACTACTACGAGGCGGAGATCAAGCTCGAGGAGGATCCAGAGCGGCCGTTGCTCTCCGGCCTGAGCGCCACCGCCGAGATCGCCGTGCAGCGGCTCGACGATGTGCTGCTCGCCCCGAGCCAGGCGGTGCTCGACCGGCGCATCGACGAGCTGCCGAAGGACGTGCTCGACCGCGCCGGCGCCCTCATCGACCAGCGCAAGACGTTCGCATCGGTCGTCTACCGCGTCGAGAACGGCAAGGCGGTCGCCACCCCCGTCTCGATCGGCCCGAGCGACCTGGCCGACACGGTGATCCTGGGCGGGCTTGAGGAGGCGCAGGAGGTGATCACCGGCCCCTTCAAGGCCCTTGTCGACCTCAAGCATGATCAGGCCGTGATCGACGAGAAGGTGCAGCAGGCCGAGGAGGCCGCCGCGGAAGCGCGCAAGAAGGGCGAGCAGGAAACGGAGCCAGGAAGCGACTGAGCGGCGGACCCAAGCGACGCAGCGACGCAGTGACGGAGCGACGAAGGGACAGCAAACCCTGCCCCACCCACTCCCGGCCATCGCCTCAAGACTCAAGACTCAGGCCTCAAGCCTCAAGCCTCATGACCATCCGCATCCGCCAGCTCACCAAGGTCTACAAGCTCGGCGTCGAGCGCGTGCACGCCCTGCGCGGCGTGGACCTCGACATCGCGCGCAACGAGTTCGTCGCCATCATGGGGGCCTCCGGCTCCGGCAAGAGCACCATGATGCACATCCTCGGCTGCCTTGATCGCCCCACCTCCGGCGTCTACGAGCTCAACGGCCGCCCGATGCACAAGATGGGCGCCGGCCAGCTCGCCCGCGTGCGCAACGAGGAGATCGGCTTCATCTTCCAGAGCTTCGAGCTGCTCAACCGCGCCACCGCCCTCAAGAACGTCATGCTCCCCATGATCTACTCCCGCCGCCACTGGGCGACCGCCCGCAAGCGCGCCCGCGCCGCCCTCGACCGCGTCGGCCTCGGCGACCGCATGGGGCATAAGCCCAACCAGCTCTCCGGCGGCCAGCGCCAGCGCGTCGCCGTCGCCCGCGCCCTCGTCAACGAGCCCTCGATCCTGCTCGCCGACGAGCCCACCGGCAACCTCGACAGCGCCACCACCCACGAGATCATCGAGCTCTTTCGCCAACTCCACGCCGAGGGCCAGACCATCGTCATCGTCACCCACGAGGAGGAGGTCGCCGCGCACTCCCAGCGCATCGTCCGGCTCCGCGACGGGCTCGTCCTCAGCGACCACCCCACCCGCGAGGACCCCACGCACCGCCGCTGGCTCGAAGGCCAGGCGGCCGCCGCGGCCGAGGCCGCGGGGAGCAGGCCCCTGGCCCAGGGGGCCCCCGCATGATCCTCGTCCGCATCGTGATCCAGACCTTCGGCCTCGCCATCGGCCAGATCTGGGCCAACAAGGTCCGCTCCGTGCTGACCACACTCGGCGTCATCATCGGCGTCGCGAGCGTCGTGGCGGTGATCGCCGCCCTCCAGGGCCTGCGCCAGACGGTGCTCACCGAGTTCGAGAAGCTCGGGGCCAAGCGCGTGTACATCGACGGCACGCTGCCGCAGTCGCAGTGGCACACCGACCGCTGGCGCGACGTGCAGCTGAAGGTCGAGGAGATCGAGGCCATCCGGGAGCACTGCCCCTCGATCACGTCGATCAGCCCGGAGTGGTGGGGCAACTACGCCGCCGAGTACGGCGAACGCAAGCTCGACGCGGTCCCCACCGTGGGCATCTGGCCGACGTGGCACGACATCGTGGGGCGGCAGGTGGTGCAGGGGCGCGAGTTCATCCCGGTGGACGACGCCTCGCGCCAGTTCGTCTGCCTGATCAACGACAAGGCGATCGAGGAGCTCGACCTGCCGCGCGAGCCGGTGGGCGAGTTCATCCGGGTCGCCGGGCGGCGGTTCAAGATCGTCGGTGTGGTCGAGACCGTGCAGCTCGCGCTCTTCGGCGGCGGCGACACGGCAAGCGAGCTCTTCGTCCCGTTCGGCACCGCCCAGGTGCTCAACCCCGAGGGCTGGATCAACGACGCGTGGGGCTCGCTCGCCAGCCCCGACAGGGTCGAGGAGGCCCGCGGCGAGATCACCTTCGTTCTCCGCAAGATGCGCGAGCTCGCCGCCGAGGACGAGCCCACCTTCCAGATCGAGGTGCTCCAGCAGTTCATCGACCAGTTCAACGCGCTGGCGGCGGGCATCACGGCGGGCGCGGGCGGGATCGTCGGCATCAGCCTGCT
>DASRXL010000260.1:0-20553 GCA_035654175.1 Phycisphaerales bacterium | reverse complement strand
GCGCTGCTGCGAGCAGTGGTTCAGGAGCACGCACCCCTCGGCCCCGCCGTCCCGCTCCACGAGCCACCACAGCGAGGGGTCGTATTCGCCCACCGCGCGGTGCGAGGCGATGATGTCCGGGAGCGTGCGCAGCCCGGCGAGCTCGGGGCAGTCCAGCGTGTCCCGGTAGCTCAGCTCCAGGGCGCGCTCCAGGGCGCTTTCGTCCGACTCGCCCTCCCCGAGCGCCCGCACCCGCACTCCTTCCGGCCACGAACCCGCCTCCGGCCTGACGGCGCCGTCGGGCGCGATCACATCCCGCCTCTCGGAGCCCCGCATCGACCGGCTCAGGTAGAGCAGTTCTGTAATCTGTCGGAGCCCCGCCAGGCGGAAACCCTCGATCGCCCACGTCTCCCCCGGCTCCGCGAGCGCTTGAACCAGGCCGACACCCTCGCCGTGCTCGGCGCGCGCGAGACGCAGGGCGGCGAGCACGGCCGCCGCCCGCTCCGCGGCCTGGTCTTGCTCGCCCCCGAAGCGTTGGGGAGAGCCCGGGCCGGACACGAACACCATCAGAGTGCGCCCCGCTCCCACGACCGGCATGCAGGCCTGACGCACGCGCTGGCCCGGAGGTCCCCCCCGGTCGATCACGGCGGCCACGAGCCCCAGGTCGATCCCGAGATCCGGAGCGCTCTCGATGAAGCGGCTGACCGCCTCGGGAGATGGCGAGGCGCCCCCGTACAGCAGGCGTGCCAGGGCGTCGCGCAGCAGGGGACCGGCGACCGGACCCACGCTCAGGCCCCCGCCCGTGGTCACGCGCGCGCCCTCAGGCATGCGGCGCCGCCCTGCTGAACCGCCGCGTTGACCGGTGCGGACATGCCACTAGACTACGCCGGAACCCTGACCCTGGCGTCCGCCAGAGGGAGCCTGTCCATGCCGATCTCCCGTCGCGAGCTCTGTGCCCGGATCGCCCTGACCGCCGTCGCGATCGGGGCGCTCGCCCCGGCGAGCGGCCTTGCGCCCGAGCCGGATCCGGTGCCCAAGCGTTGGCAGCTCGAGGTGGAGCCGGGCCCGCTCCGCGTGGCGTATGTCGAGAGCGCGGAGGGCTCCGGGGCCTATCTCTACTTGACGTACACGGCCACGAACAACACGGGGAAGGACCTGGAGTTTGTGCCCTCGTTCGAGATGGCGACCGACAGCGGCGAGGTGGCGCAGTCCGGCGTGGGCGTGCCGCCGGGCGTCACCGACCAGATTGTCGCCTCCCTGGAGCACCCCTTCCTCCAGGATCAGGTGGACATCCTCGGACCGATCCAGCAGGGCCCGGAGAACGCCAAGCAAGGGGTGGTGATCTGGCCGCTTCAGGACTACAGGGCCGACGAGATCCGCATTTTCGGGGCCGGGTTCAGCGGCGAGACCGACGCTCTCGAGCTGACGGACCCCCGCACGGGGGAAGTCCGGCGGCTGGTCTTCCGCAAGACCCTGATGCTGCGGTATGCGACCCCCGGGGAGATCCGGGTGCATGAGATCGGAGACCGGGCGTTCGGCGTGATCGAGCAGCGCTGGATCATGCGGTAGCGGCGGCCTAGGCTCTCTGCCCAAAGAATCCGATGCATGGGACGGGGGCGACGCCCCTCCCGGAGGTCTCTCGTCATGGCGCATAAAAAGGCCGGTGGCTCGACTAAGAACGGCCGCGACTCCAACCCCCAGTACCTCGGCGTCAAGCTCTACGGCGGCGAGACCGCCAAGCCGGGGGCGATCATCGTCCGCCAGCGCGGGACGAAGTTCCTGCCGGGCTTCAACGTGCGCCGGGGCAAGGACGACACGCTCTTCTCGGTGTCCGAGGGCAAGGTCGTGTTCCAGGGCCGGAAGATCCACGTTGACCCGTTCGACTCGGAGGCGGCCCGGCCGCAGTGGCTCCGCGATTACCGCGAAGCTCAGGCGACCAACAACTGAGCGCGAGCTCTTGTGCGAACCACCAAAGCCGGGCGCCGAGCCCGGCTTTTTGCTGCGCTCAGCCGCCCCGGGCTTGCGCGAGCCTGGCGAGGGTCCGGAGCAATGCCGGCACGCCGGCGAGCGGCTGCTGGGTGGCCGCATCGCTGAGGGCTTGAGCCGGGTGGGGGTGGCATTCGAGAAAGACGGCGTGCACTCCGGCGGCGACCGCCGCACGGGCCAGCAGCGGCGCACGCTCGGGTCGGCCGGCGGTCTGCTCGCCCGCCCCGGGCAACTGGGTGGAGTGGGTGGCATCGAAGCAGACGGGGGGAGCGCCGCCCTCGGTCGGGAGCTCCATGAGGTCCCCCAGGCCGAGGAAGTCGTTCACGAGCCGGTGATAGCCGAAGAACGTGCCGCGTTCGGTCAGCATGACGTTGGCGCAGCCCGCCTCGGCGAGCTTATTGACCGGGCCCCGCATCTCGGGGGGGGAGAGGAACTGACCCTTCTTGACATTGACCCCGCGCCCGTGCCGGGCCGCGGCCTCGCCGGCCGCGAGGAGGAGGTCGGTCTGTCGGCAGAGGAAGGCCGGGACCTGGAGCAGGTCCACGACCAGTGCCGCGGGCTCGCACTGCTCGGGCAGATGCACGTCGGTCGTCGTCGGGACGCCGAGCTCGGCGCCGACGGCGGCGAGGCTCTGGAGCCCGGCGGCGAGGCCGGGCCCCCGCGCCGAGCCGATGCTCGTCCGGTTGGCCTTGTCGAAGCTGGCCTTGAAGACGTATTGGAGCCCGAGGTCGGCGCAGGCGTCGCGCAGGCAGCGCCCGACCTCGAGCGCCATCTCGCGCGATTCGAGCACGCACGGCCCCGCGATGACCGCGAGGGGGCGCCCAGCTCCGATCTCCACCCGGCCGGCTCGGCAGACTCTCGTCATGGCGGGAAGCCTATTCGCGCCGGCGGTCGGGCCAGCGCGGGGCGGCCCTACGCTTGTCGGCACGGGCGGGTAGCTCAGTCGGCTAGAGCGCTCGCGTTACATGCGAGGGGTCCCGGGTTCGAGTCCCGGCCCGCCTATTGAGTTGCCCCGCCACGCCGGCTTAGGAGCGCGGGCCGCTGAGCCCGCGGGACGCGCGTTGAACCTGCTCGACATCGGCTACGCGCTCGGCGCCGGGCTGACGGCGCCGTGGTGGATGCGGAAGGCCCGCTCGGGGTGGGCGGAGCGGTTCGCGCGGGTGGTGCCGGAGATGCCCCCGAAGCGGGAGGGGCGCAGGCGCATACTCGTGCACGCGGTGTCTGTGGGCGAGGTGAACGCCCTGCGCGAGCTGGTCCCGCTGCTCGCGCGCGAGGCCGAGGTGGTGGTGACGGCGAGCACGGACACGGGCCTTGCCCGCGCCCGCGCCCTGTTCTCGGGCGATTGCCGCGTCGCGAGATTCCCGCTCGACGCCTCGTGGGCGGTGCGCCGGTTCCTCGACGCGGTCCGGCCCGACGCCGCGGCGCTCGTCGAGCTCGAGCTCTGGCCGAATTTCCTGCGCGAGTGCGCGCGCCGCGCCGTGCCGGTCGCGGTGATCAACGGTCGGCTGAGCGAGCGATCGCTCCGGGGCTACCGGCGGATCCGCCGCTGGATCTCCCCGAGCTTCGCGTCTCTCGCCGTGGCGGCGGTGCAGGACGAGGCGTACGCGCGGCGGTTTGTCGCCATGGGCGTGCCGCATGCCCGGTGCGTCGTCACCGGCTCGATGAAGTTCGACAGCGCGCGCATCGAGGACGAAGTCGCGGGCGCCGCGGCGCTGGGCGCGGCGATGGGGATCGACCCGGGGCGCCCGCTCATCGTGGCGGGGAGCACGGGGCCCGGCGAAGAGGCCCTGCTGCGCGCCGCCTGCGAGCGGGCCTTTGGCGGCGGGGCGCAGCTCCTCTGCGCGCCGCGCAAGCCCGAGCGGTTCGACGAGGCGGCGGAGGCGCTGCCCGGCTGCCGCCGGCGCACCGAACCGGGCAGCGGCCCCGGCGCCGGGCTCTTTCTCCTCGATACCATCGGCGAGCTGCGTCAGGCATACTCGCTCGCGGACGTGGTCGTGGTGGGGCGGTCGTTCTTCGGCCAGCACGGCTCGGACCCGATCGAGCCGGTCGCCCTCGGCAAGCCCGTCGTCATCGGGCCCGCCGTCTCGGACTTCCGGGAGATCGTGCGCGCGCTGGAGCAGGCCGGAGGCCTGGTGCGGGCCGATCGCGTGACGCTCGCGCCCGTGCTCCAGGAGCTGATGGCCGACCCAGAGAGGCGGCGCTCGCTCGGGGAGCGCGGCAGGCGCGTCATCCGCACGCTCCAGGGCGCGAGCTCCCGGCACGCCGAGCTGCTGCTCTGGCTCGCGGAAGCGGGTGATCGCGCGCTCGGCGGCCCGCCCCGAGGTGTCTCCGGCACTGCAATTCCCGCCGGGGCCGACCTACCATCGCCGAGCGCGTCGAGGGCGTAGCTCAGTTGGTAGAGCAGCGGACTTTTAATCCGCGGGTCCAGGGTTCGAGTCCCTGCGCCCTCATTGGTCGACACTGGGGGGTATCGAGGCAGGAGGCCGCAAGCCCCATGCTGGTGGTCCATGCAACTTGGTCCGACGGATGGCTGATGCTCTGGGGAGAGCGTTCGCGCGCCGAGGCTCAGGACGCGGGGGCCGGCGCGCATCCGTTCGCCGCGAGCGAGGAGGACCTGGCGGCCCTCGTGCCCGAGCACGGCGGCGCCGCGGCACTGCGGCTGTACCTGCCGTTCGCGGGCGCCCGCCCCAGGCCCAGCCCGACGCTGACCCACCACGTTCCCTCGCTGCACGTTCCGGGCAACGGCGACGGCACGGCGCTGCAGGAGGCGTCGGTCCCGGCGATCAGGGTGCTGCCGGGAAGGGTGGAGCGGGACCTTGACCGGCTGCTCGAGGTCGCGGCGAGCGATCACCGGCTCGCGGCGGATGGGTCGATCCGCTTCTTCGTCACGCTCGCGCGCATGGCGCGGTCGCTGGTCTGCCAGCAGCGCGTGGTGCCGATGGTGCTGCAGGTCGGCGGGATGGCCGCGGAGGGCGCGTGGCGGCCGTGGCTGGGCGACGAGCCGGCATCGAGCCGGGTGGTGGCGCTGGCGAGGGCGATGCCGCCGATCGTGCGCGCCGGGGTCGGCTCGTGCGACCAGGACGCCTGGGCGGTGACCGACGAGGCGCTGGGCGTGATCACCGACGCGCTCTGCCGCGAGGCGCTCGTGCGTGACGACATGGCCGGGGCGATCGAGTCGCGGGCGCCGGAGGAGGACCCGCAGGTCGCGTGGCTGACGGGGCTCCTGGACCGCTCGGCGCGGATCGAGGCGCAGGAGCAGTTCGGTCCCGAGCTGGTCCGGCGCGTCCGGGTGTGGATCGGCGGGCTCGACGATCGAGGCCTCTCGACGGCCTGGAAGCTGCGCCTGCGCCTGGAGGAGCCGCCGAACGTCGAAGGGCTTGGGGACACGGAGGTCGATCCCGGCGACCTGGCGTGGCGTCTGCATTTCGAGCTGCGCGCGGCGGACGACGAATCGCTCATCGTCGAGGCCGAGGACGTTTGGCTGCTGCCGACGGATTCGATCTCGATGGGGGGCCGGCGGCTCGACAACCCGCGCGAGCTCCTGCTGGCCGAGCTCGGGCGCGCCTCGAAGATCTATAAGCAGCTCGAGAGGGCGCTCAAGGAGGTGCAGCCGACGTCGCTCGGGCTCGACACGGGCCAGGCGTATCAATTCCTGCGCGAGTTCCGCCCGCTCCTGCTGGAGCAGGGCTTCGACGTGGACGCCCCGCCGTGGTGGGACCAGCCGACGATGCGCCTGGGCGCGCGGCTGCGCATCGACAGCGGCGAGGCCGGCGCCGACGCGGGCCCGCACACGACCGACGCGCTGCCCACCCGCCTGGGCCTGGAGGCGCTCGTCCGGTTCGCGTGGGACATCTCCGTCGGCGACCACGTGCTCAGCGAGAGGGAGTTCGAGTCGCTCGCGAACGCCAAGGCCCCGCTCGTGCGCCTGGGCGGGCGGTGGGTCGAGCTGCGCGCCGAAGACCTGCAGGCGGCGCTGCGCCTGGTGCGCCAGGCCGGCGACGGCACCGCCACGCTCGGCGAGGCGCTCCGCATGGCCTACGCGGCCGAGGGGCGGCAGCACGCGCTGCGCGTGACAGGCATCGAGGTTTCGGGCTGGCTCAGCCCGCTCTTCGACGAGGCGGGGGTGGCGGAGCGCCTCGAGACCGTCGAGACGCCGGGCGCGTTCAAGGGCGAGCTGCGCCCCTACCAGCTCAGGGGCGTCTCCTGGCTGGCGTTCCTCGAGCGGTTCGGCTTCGGCGCATGCCTGGCCGACGACATGGGGCTGGGGAAAACGGTGCAGCTTCTCGCGCTCCTGCTGCACGAGCGGGAGGTCGGGATCGAGGCCAAGGCCGAGTCGGCCGGCCTGGGTCCGACGCTGCTGGTCGTGCCGATGTCGGTCGTCGGCAACTGGATGCGCGAGGCGCAGCGCTTCGCGCCGGACCTGCGCGTGCTGGTGCACCATGGCGTCGAGCGGGCTCTCGGCGATCAGCTCGTCGCCGAGGTCGCCGAGTGCGACCTGTTCGTGACGACCTACGCCCTCGCCAACCGCGACCGTGAGCACCTCGGGCGCGTCCACTGGCGGCGCATCGTGCTCGACGAGGCGCAGTACGTGAAGAACCCGCAGGCCAAGCAGAGCCAAGCGGTGCGGGCCTTCCTCGCTCCGCGCCGGATCGCGCTGACGGGCACCCCCGTCGAGAACCGCCTCACCGAGCTCTGGTCGATCATGGACTTCCTCAACCCCGGCTACCTCGGGCCGTCGGGCACGTTCCGGCGCCGCTTCGCCGTGCCGATAGAGCGGTACCACGACCAGGAAAAGGCCGAGCAGCTCCGGGCCCTCGTGCGCCCGTTCGTGCTCCGGCGGCACAAGGCCGACCCCTCGATCATGGTCGAGCTGCCGGAGAAGCTCGAGACCCGCGAGTACTGCCTGCTGACGCGAGAGCAGGCGGGGCTCTACGAGTCGTGCGTGTCGCGGATGCTCAAGGACGTGGACGCGGCCGAGGGCATGCACCGGCGCGGCCTGGTGCTCAGCTCGCTCATCAAGCTCAAGCAGATCTGCAACCACCCGGCGCAGGCGCTGAAGGACTTCGACCCCGAGAGCGGGGAGCCGCCGGACCCGGCCCGCTCGGGCAAGTGCGTGCGCATCATCGAGATGCTCGACGAGATCATCTCCGCCGGGGAGCAGTCGCTCATCTTCACGCAATACCGACAGATGGGCCACCTGCTCGGGCTGATGCTCCGGCACGAGTTCGACCGCGAGGTGCTCTTCCTGCACGGCGGCACGGCGCAGGGGCAGCGCGTCGCGATGATCGACGACTTCCAGGGCATGGGCATGACCCGCCCGATCATGATCCTCTCGCTCAAGGCGGGCGGCGTGGGCCTCAATCTCACCGCCGCGTCGCACGTGTTCCACTTCGACCGCTGGTGGAACCCCGCCGTCGAGAACCAGGCGACCGACCGCGCCTACCGCATCGGCCAGGACAAGACGGTGCAGGTGCACAAGTTCGTCGTCCGCGGCACGCTGGAGGAGCGGATCGACGAGATGATCGAGAGCAAGACCGCCCTGGCCCAGTCGATCGTCGGGGCCGGCGAGCGCTGGCTCACCGAGCTCTCGACCGACGACCTGCGCTCGATCCTCACGCTGCGGGCCGATGCGGTGGAGGACGAGGGGTAGGCTGCCGCTGCGTCTTTGCGGCGCTGGTCGCCTTCGTGCCAGCGGCACAGTGCGCTGCCGCAAGAGCCCGCCGCTGGACTTGTGCCGACGAGCCTCCAACGCTTCCCAGTTGCGCTACCCACCAGACTGAGATGTCCGCACACGTGCCCCCACGCAGACCCCGACCAGGAATGACGATCCACCCGCGCAAGGTTCGCGGGGGGCTGCGCATCGGCTGGGCGGGGGTGAGCGAGCCGAAGAACTCGATCGCCCAGCGCCTGCTCGACCTCGCCCGCTCCGCCGCGAGCCCTGAGGACTTTGCCGAGGGTCTGGACTACGCACGCCGGGGTCAGACGGTGAACGCCGAGGTGAAGGGCGCGATCGTCTCCGGCGTTGTGCAGGGGCGGGCGGACCGGCCGTACAACACGAGTCTGCGGTTTGCGGCTATCCCTCAGGCCGCGTGGCGCGGCGCGGCCGAATCCATGGCCGGCCAGGCGATTTACGCGGCGAGACTGCTGGCCGGCGAGATCCCCGATCAGCTCGACTCGCTGTTCGTCGCCTCCGGCGCTTCGTTGGCCCCCCGGATGGAGGACGTGCAGTTCACCTGCTCGTGCGGCCACTCGGCGGGATGGTGCAAGCACGCGTGCACCCTCGCGGCGATCGTCGCCGACCGCATCGAGCAGCGCCCTTTTCTCATTTTCGAGCTCCGGGGCCACGCCGGCGACGAGCTGCTCGGGGTCATCCGCGAGCGCAGCGGCCAGAGCTCGGTCACGGCGGTGGCCACTCCCGTCTACGAGGCACACGTGCCCGCGGCGCCGACCGCGCGGGGCCGGCCGCTCGCCGAGTGCATCGAGCACTACTGGGAGGCCGGCCCGGAGCTGGAGACTCTCCCCACGCCGATCGCCCCTCCGGCGGTCACCCATCCCCTTCTGCGCCGGCTCGGGCCCAGTCCCTTCAAGGAGTGGCGGTTCCCCCTGCTCGGGCTCCTGGCCACGTGCTACGACGTGATCGGGCAAGCGCATCTGGACCGCGACGACGAACCCGGCCCGCCGGCGAACGGAGAGGGAGCGGACGGTGACGCCGGGGACTAAGCCGTGTCGCCTCGCGCCCTTCGCCGTCGGGCGCCTTTGACTCCCCATCCCGAGCGCCAGATACTTCGCCGGCTTGAAACTTCGGGCCGATCGTGACGGACGCCGAGCCAGCCGCTCGGAGGAGGCGCGATCAGGGGCTCTGCTTCGGATGGAACGCCCAGAACGGGGCCTGCAGGGCCCCGCCCCGGGAAAGCCACCGCGGCCGGCAGAGTCCAGCCCAGGGTCGGCGCATGCGCCGGCTCCGCCGCGGCCGTCGTCCTTCCACCGGCATGGGAAGTCCAGCCGGGGACCTCGGACCGCGATCCTCGTGGTCCTGCGCCTCTCGGGGCGCCCGAGAAGGAGACGCGCGGCTCGCACCGCCCCTCAGCCCGAGCGATCACTGCCCGGTGGTGTAATGGCAGCACAACAGGTTTTGGTCCTGTGAGTCCAGGTTCGAGTCCTGGCCGGGTAGTTGTTCCCTGACGGCGGCGAGCACGCGATCGGCATGGCGTCGATCACCCCCCAACCGAGTTCCCTCGCCCCCGCGGCCCTCATCATGGCGGCGGGCAAGGGCACGCGCATGCAGTCGGACCTGCCGAAGGTCGTGCACGAGGTGGGGGACCGCCCGATGATCTGCCACGTGGTCGACGCGTGCCTGCGGGCCGGCTGCGGGCGGGTGGTGGTGATCGTCGGGTATCAGCAGGAGCGGGTGCGCCGCGCCCTGGGCGGATATGGCGACCGGCTCGCCTTCGCGGTGCAGGCCGAGCAGCTCGGGACCGGGCACGCGGTGCAGTGCGCCGAGCCGGCGCTGGCGGGGCTGCATCCGGCGACGCCGGTGTTCGTGCTGGCGGGGGACGGGCCGCTGATCCGCGCCGAGACTCTGCGCGCGATCCTCGACCGGCACGTCTCGACCGGAGCGTCGGCGACGCTCGCGACCAGCGTGATCGGCGATCCGCGCGGCTACGGGCGGATCGTGCGCGACGCGGGCGGGGGCTTCGCGTCGATCGTCGAGGAGAAGAACGCCTCGGCGGAGCAGCTGGCGATCCGCGAGGTGAACCCGAGCTACTACTGCTTCGGGCTGGGCGTCCTGCTCGGGGCGATCCGGCGCGTGGGGCGCGACGCGCGCTCCGGCGAGTACTACCTGACCGACGTGCCGCCGATCATCATGCGGGAGGGCGGGCGCGTCGAGGTGATCGACGCGGTTCCGCCCGAGGACGTGCTGAGCATCAACACACCGGAGCAGCTCGCCGAGGTCGACCGCGTTCTGCGCGGGCGGCTGGCGGGGGCGGCGGAGATCACGCCATGACGATGGACGGCAACAACGAGCTGAGGGTCTTCGCCGGGCGCAACAGCCGCGAGCTGGCCGAGCGCGTGTGCGACCACCTGCAGATGCCGGTGGGCGAGGCGAGGACGATCGTCTTCCCGGACGGCGAGCTGCTCGTCCGACTGGAGGAGGACGTGCGGGGGCGTGACTGCTTCGTCGTGATCTCGACCTGCGCGCCGGTGAACGACAACCTGGTCGAGCTGCTGATCTTCATCGACTGCCTCAAGCGGGCGAGCGCCCGGCGGGTGACGATCGTGACGCCCTACTTCGGGTACGGGCGGCAGGACCGCAAGGACAAGGGGCGCGTGCCGATCACGGCGAAGCTGGTGGCGAACCTCATCACGGCGGCGCGCGCGGACCGGGTGCTGGCGATCGACCTGCACGCGGCGCAGATCCAGGGCTTCTTCGACCTGCCCGTGGACCACCTCTCCGCGACGCCCGTGTTCCTCGACTACTTCCAGTCGATCCGCGAGGAGCTGGGCGACCTGTGCCTGGTGAGCCCGGACGTGGGCAACGTGAAGGTGGCCGAGGGCTTCGCGAACCTGCTCGGCGGGGACCTGGCGATCATCAACAAGCGGCGCGTCTCGGGCACGGAGGTGCTCACCGAGCACATCATCGGCTCGGTCAAGGGCAAGACCGTGCTGATGTTCGACGACATGATCTCGACCGGCGGCACGATCTGCGAGGCCGCGAAGCTCGTGCTCGACTGCGGGGCGGTGGACGTGATCGCGGCGGCGACACACGGCGTGCTCTGCGGGCCGGCGGTGCAGCGGATCGGCGCGAGCCCGATCTCGGGCCTGGTGGTCACCGACACGATCCCGACCGACGGGCGCCTCGCTTCGCTGGGCGAGAAGCTCCGGGTGCTCTCGGTCGGCGAGCTCCTGGGCGAGGCAATTTACCGGATCCACAACAACCTGTCGCTGAGCGCCCTTTTCCAGAGGACCGCGGGCACGAAGCGCTGAGGCAAGCTCCAACACGTGATTCACAGAGGGAAACACACATGCAAGGCAACACACCGATCCTGAGCGCCAAGCGCCGCGAGCGCGTCGGCACCCGCTACAGCAACCGCATCCGCCAGGCCGGCGGCCTGCCGGCGGTGATCTACGGGCACGGCGAGGCGCCTGTGGCGATCGCGCTGGACGCCCGCGACACGCTCGGGCACTTCACCAAGGGCGAGAAGGTCTACAAGATCCAGATGGAGGGCGACGGCCAGGCGCAGGTCGTCCTGCTCAAGGACCTCCAGTACGACCACCTCGGCACCACGGTCGTGCACGCGGACTTCGCCCGCGTGGACCTCGACGAGCGCGTGGAGGTGAAGGTGCCCGTCCATTTCGTGGGCGAGGCCGTGGGGCTGAAGACCGCCGGCGCGATCCTCATGCACCCGACCAACGAGGTGGAGATCGAGTGCAGCGTGGCCAGCATCCCCGAGTCGATCGAGGTGGACATCTCCGGGCTCGGCGCCGGGCAGATCCTGCACGCCTCGGACCTCTCGCTCCCGATGTCGTCGATGAAGCTCGTGACCGAGCCCGAGGCGATCATCGCCCAGATCGTGATCCAGACCGAGACCCAGGTGGCGGAGGCCGCGCCGGTCGAGGCCGGCGCCGCGTCCCAGCCGGAGGTCATCACCGAGCGCAAGAAGGAAGAGGGCAAGGAGTAAGCCCTGCCATGAAGCTGATCGTCGGCCTCGGCAACCCCGGTGCGCAGTACACGAGGACCCGGCACAACGCCGGGTTCATGGCGGTCGATCGCCTGATCGATCGGCATGCGCGCGCGGCGATCGTCAAGGCCCGCTTCAGCGCCGATTGCGTCGAGGCCTCGATCGGCGGGGCCCGGTGCCTGATCGTGAAGCCGATGACCTACATGAACCTCTCCGGCCAGTCCGTCCTCCAAGCGCTCCAGTTCTTCAAGATCCCGCTGGCCGACCTCCTCGTCATCACCGACGACCTCGCGCTGCCGGTCGGGACGATCCGCCTCCGCGCCGGCGGCAGCGCGGGGGGCCATAACGGGCTGGCCGACGTGGAGCGCCGGCTCGGCACCGCCGAGTATGCGCGCTGCCGGATCGGCATCGGTCCCAAGCCCCCGCTCTTCGATCAGGCCGCCTTCGTCCTCTCCCGCTTCGGCGAGGAGGAGCAGGGGAGCCTGGAGACCTCCATCGTCGCGGCGGCGGACGCGGCGGAGGTGTTCCTCGCGTCCGGCATCGACGCCGCCATGAACCGTTTCAACACCAGGGTGACCCAACCCCCGGCCCAGAGCGCCCCGGAGGGCGCGTCCGGGCCGCAGTCCTGAAGATCCCCGCCGCCGGGCGCAGCGCGGCGGCACGAACCACGAAAGGTCGAACCCCATGCCCGACAACAGCCACGTGTACGAGTCGATGTTCCTGATCAGCCAGGCCGAGGCGGCGGACCTCAACGGCATCATCGCCCACGTCGAGGAGATCCTCCGGCGCGGCGACGCGGAGATCCTCGCGATGCGGAAGTGGGACGAGCGTCGTCTGGCGTACGAGATCGACAAGCAGCGCCGCGGCCTCTACATCCTGTGCTACTTCCGGGCCCCGGCGAGCTCGATCGCTCACATCGAGCGCGACTGCAATCTCTCGGAGCGGATCATGCGGACCATGCTGCTCCGCGCCGACCACCTGACCGAGGAGGAGGTCGCGTCGCAGGAGGACCGCACGGGCCTGGCGACCGAGGCCAAGCTCCGCGCCGCCCGGGCGACCGAGCGGGTCGCCCGGGAGACCGAGCCCGAGGAGGCCGGCGAGCCCGCCGCGGCGGAGTGACACCGGACGGGGATTCCGCTATCCTTCCATGATCCGAACACGCCGGGTGGGCCGGCCGCTTCGGACGGGCCGCCAGCAACGGAGGACACATGGCCGGGAACTTCAACAAGGTGCTCCTGATGGGGAACCTGACGCGCGACGTCGAGGTGCGCTACACCCAGAGCAACACGGCCATCGGCAAGTTCGGCCTGGCCGTGAACCGGCGGTACAGCGTGGGCGAGGGGGCCGCGCGCGAGCAGCGCGAGGAGGTCACCTTCGTGGATTGCGAAGCGTGGGGGCGCACCGCCGAGGTGATGAGCCAGTACCTGCGCAAGGGCCGGCCGGTGTTCGTCGAGGGCCGCCTCCGCCTTGACCAGTGGGAGGATAAGAACGACGGCTCCAAGCGCTCGCGCCTGCTCGTCGTGGTCGAGAACTTCCAGTTCGTGGATTCTCGCGATGACGGCGGCGGGGGCGGTGGGGCCGGCGGGAGCGGCGGTCAGGGAGGCGCGCGCCGTCCGGCCCCCGCGGGAGCCCGTGGCGGCGGCGAGTCGTACGACGAGATCCCGCCGGACGACGACATCCCCTTCTGATCGGGCGGTGTCGACGTTTCGCGGCACGGGCTGAGGCCCGGAACCGCTCGCCTACCATCACCGCTCCGCGGCGGGCGTCCGCCGGGAGCATCACGCTGGGGCCCGCTCCCGGGCTCCTCAACTCGCCGCCGCTCCGGCCGATCGGCGGCGAAGGACAGCGAAAGGAACTCTGATGGCCACCAAGAACGTGAAGCTGCTCCTCACCGAGAACGTGGACAGCCTCGGCATCGTGGGGGATCTGGTCACCGTCCGCCTCGGATACGCCCGGAATTATCTGCTGCCGCGCGGCCTGGCCACCGAGCCGTCGCAGGAGAGGCTGGCGGCGCTGGCGGACAAGCGCGCCAAGGCCGAGGCCGAGCTCGCGGCCCTCAACGAGCAGCGCCGCAAGACGATCGGCAAGATGGAAGGCATCGAGATCACGCTCGAGCGTGCCTGCAACGACCTCGGCCACCTGTACGGCTCGGTCACGCAGCAGGACGTCTCGGCGGCCCTCGGCCAGGCGGGTTTCATGGTGAGGCCGCGCGAGGTGCGCCTGCCCTTCACGATCAAGCGCGTGGACAGCTTCGACGTGCTCGTGAAGTTCGCTTCGGACATGGAGGCGACGATCAAGCTCCACGTCAAGCCGGATCGGCGCATCGAGGAAGAGGAGCGCGAGGAGATGGAGTTCGACAACGAGGGCAACCTCATCGAGAAGCGCCCGGCCAGGCAGGCGCCCGCCCCCGCTCCCGCCGCGCAGGCCTGATCGCCTCCGGCACCCCAAGGCTCACCGAAGCCCCCGGCGCACCCGGGGGCTTCTTCTTTGGCCGTCGGCGGGGCGGGTGCGTCGAACGAGAAAGAGAGCCCCGGCGCGCCGGGGCTCCCTTACTCCGATGCTTCGCCGTGGGGGATTACTTCTGCGCGCGGTCGAGCTTGAGAGGCTGCTCGAGGGTGAGCACCTCATGGTTGCCGATCTTGAAGCTCTGGATCTCGCTGCCCAGGCTGCAGAGGAAGAGCAGCGTGAGCTCCTGGTCCTCGCGGCTGCTGCTGAGCACCACGCGCTTGTCCTGGAGCTCCTGCAGGCCGCGGAGGGGCTGGCCGGGGGTGTACCGGATGTAGATCAGGTCGCGGTCCTTGTAGATCCAGCCCACGGCTTCGTACGGCGTGCCGTTGGTGTCGACGAGCACCGGGGGCACGAGGCGCTCCGCGGCGGCCGCGACCTGGCCCAGCAGGCTGAGCGGCTTGCTCGGGCTGACGTCCACCTGGACCATGACCACGCCCTGGTCCACGTTGAACCTGTCGATCCGGAGCTCCTGCGCGATGACGCGGCTGGAGACCTCCTGGGGGGACCACTTCTCCTCGCCCTCGAGCACCCTGCCCTCGCTCACGCGGAGGCTCTTCTCGTTGCCCTTCTGCAGCGTGACCTTCCGTCCGAGGCTGTTGGTGACGGCGATGCCGTTGCGCTCGGCCTCGTCGGCGTCCTCGCGCCCGCCGCGGTCGCGGTCGTCGGAATCTTCCTGGCCGAAGTCGGCGGGGATCGGCTCGGCGCCCTCGATGAGCGTGCCCTGCTCGACGGCGCTGTCGCGCTCGGCGACGGACGAGAACTCCTCGACCGGCTGGCCGGGCGTGAGGAGCTGCCGGATGTTCTTGAGGTAGATGGCGATGGGCTCGAAGCCCCGGGGCACGACGAACTCGAACGCCATGGGGCGCACGGCGGCGCCGGCCGAGGCGACGGAGAAGGATGAATCAAACTGGAACCGGGCGAGGGAGGTCTCCGCCCCCTTGGGGTTGGCGACGACCGCGACGGGGTGGAGGTTGATCCGCTCTCCCGTGGTCGCGTTCTCGATGACCAGCCAGACCTGCCCCTCCGTGATCGAGACGAAGCTCGCCGCGGGCTCCTTGAGCGAGCTCTCGAGCTGCAGGATAATGCCCTCGATGCGGGAGTCGGCGGGGTAGGGCTCGCCGTCGAGCATCCTCGCGTCATGCGGGCGCGTCGCCCACCGGTCCTGGAGGAGCTTCTCGCCCTCGGCCGCCTCGACGCGGTAGCGGGCGAGGACGCGGAAATCCTTGGGCCGGGCGGTGTTCCGTGCGGTTCCACGGTCGTTGATGCGCATCACTTCCGCGGCGTGCCAGGGCTCCGGGCGCCACTTGGCGAGCGGCTGGGCGGTCGAGAACGCCGCCTCGCTCGTGTGGGCGTAGAGCTTGCCCACGATCCTGTCCACCGGGAGGATCAGCTTGCTCGTTCGCTGCAGGCTCGCGCCCTGGTACTGGACGGGCTGGTAGCCGAACTGGTCGGTGCGGAAGCGCATGGTGCCGACGCCGATGATGAGGATCCCCGCGACGATCACGCCCGCGAGGGCGCCGCAGAGCCCCGCACCGACGTTCTCCGCGACGGTCGACGCCCGCGCGTTCCCGGGGACGAGCTTGTCGCTGGCGACGCGCAGCAGGGCGAGCGCGACGGCGAAGGGGACGACCAGGGCGATCGCCCACGCGGAGTACTCGACCACCTCGAAGAAGCCGCGCGTGGGGGCCTTCTGCAGGATGGCGTACGCGACGGGCTCCCAGAACGCGAACGCGATCGCGCCCGCGATCACGACGCACACGAGGTGGAGCAGCGACGAGAAGAACCCGCGCAGCACGCCCATGTAGCCGACGAGCAGCACGATGATGATGACGAACAGGTTGGCCATGGCCGTCCTCCTGCGCGAGCCGCGCCGCCCCGCCGGCGGCCGACCCGCGGTCTGATGCCGTCAGGCCGCCGTGCCCGGGGCCTGCTTGCCGCCGCTCTCGCCCGAGGCCGTGACCCGCATCACTTCCTCGATACTGGTGACGCCCTCGACCGCCTTGAGCAGGGCCGCCTGCTGCAGCGTCGGCAGGCCGCGCTTGCGGAACTCCGCGCGCAAGGCCGCGAGATTCCCGCTCTTGACGAGCTCGCGCTCGGCGGCGCCGATCGGGTAGACCTCGAAGATGCCCTCCTGGCCGATGTACCCGCCGCCGCCGCAGACAGGGCAGGTCTCCGGCTTGTTCTTGATGAGCACCTGCCCGCCCTTCTTGAAGAGCTGGGGCACGCGCTCGGCGGGGAGGCCGAGCTTCTTGAGCATGTCCGGCGAGGGCGTGTAGCCGACGCGGCAGTTCTGGCAGAGCTTGCGCACGAGCCGGCCGGCGATCACGCCGTGCAGGGGCTCGCCGGCGGTCTGGAGGTTTCCGGCGGCCTTGCACCAGGTCTGGAGGGCGGCCATGGCGCCGTTGGCGCGGATGAGCACGTACTGGCGCGTCCGGTCGTGGTCCGCCTTGCACATCTCGAGGGCGGTGGGGGCGTCGGGCAGCTCGGCGACGCCGACGACGTCGGGGTCGCGGCGCAGGATCGACCGGACCAGCGTCGAGTGCTCCGCGCCCTCCTTGGCGGCGTCGAAGACGTTCTGGCGCACGCCCTCGAGCTGGTCCTGCGGCTCGAGCTCGACGGTCTGCACGTTCTGCGTGTAGGCGTCGTGCATCTTGACCATGTTGTAGAGCATGGTCGTCCCGCCGCTGTCGGGCGGCGCCGCCAGCACGACGATGCCGTGGGCGTCCTCGACGATCTTCCGGACCGCCGCGACCTGCGGCTCGAGGAAGCCCATCGCGTCGAACTTGCGCCGGACGGCGGCGTCGGGGTCGAGCATGAGCGTCAGGATCATGCCGGACTGCCCGCCCGCCGTGCTCAGGCGCAGCTTGTGCTTCTTCTCGCCGTGCACGAGCTTGATGTTCCCGGCCTGCTTGCGCCGGCGGTCGTTGACGTCGAGCTTCGCGGCGGCCTTCCAGTAGTCGATGAGCTTGATCGCCTCGGGGGCGGGCATGGTCGAATCGGCGGTGGGAACGCCGTCGACGAGGAAGACGACGCCGTAGGAAGAGTCCTTCCCGGTAGGGCGGACGACGATCTCCGACGCGCGGGCGGCCTTGCCGCGGAGCAGGATCCCCTCCGCCGCGACGCGGACGGCGAACTCGGGCGTCTCGCGCTCGGGCACCGGCGCGAGCGTTCCGTCCTCGGCGCGGATCTGGAGCTCGGACTGGCCGGCCTGCTTGGCCTCCTGCTTCTCCGCCCTCGCCGCGGCGAGGTGGGAGAAGTCGAGCTTGACGCGGTGCTCCTCGGGGACGCGCTCGTCCTTGTTGGCGACGATGGGGTAGGCGGCGACGCTGACGGCGAGGATCGCGATCTCGGCGGCGAGGGCGACCCAGATCGCCCAGGGTCCCTCGAGGGGCATCCACACGGCGACGCCGAACGCCGCGAGCCCGACGAAGAGGTGGAGGATGTTCCACTTCTTCGGCTCGAGATGGAATCTCGCGGCGTGCTTGTCGTACACGGCGGAGATGAGCCACGCCCAGGCCAGGATCGGCACCATGAGCAGGACGGGCTTCCAGGGCGAGACGAGGACGTAGGCTTCTTGCGCCAAGACCAGCGGCATGGCCACCCCCAGCGGTTGTTCGGCTGCTGCTATCACCGGCAGAACTTTCCCATCTCAAGAGACCCGCCCGTCGCGGGGCCCGACCGGCGACGCCCGGGCGGGATGGGCCTCAGCCCAGCTTCTTCAGACGCATCATCAGCTCGTCCACGTTGGGCGAGGCGTCGATCGCCGTCCGCATGTGGATGAATTCCTGCTCGACCAGCTCCACGAGGGAGAGGTTGAAATCCTTCATGCCGCTCTGGATCGCCTCGATCGAGTTCATGTACTCGCGGAGCTCGCCCTCGCGTCCCTCGAGGATGTGCTTCTGCACCACGGTGTTGTTGATCAGGATCTCGATCGCGGGGATGCGGTGGATGTTCTTGTGCAGGGTGGGCAGGAGCTTCTGGTAGACGAAGGCGCGCATCTGGTAGGCCAGGATCTTGCGGATGCCCTCGACCTCCTCCTGCTCGAAGAGGCCGTAGATACGGCTGAAGGTCTGCGTGGTCGAGCTGGCGTGGATGGTGCCGTAGACGAGGTGGCCGGTCTCGGCGGCCATGAGGGCCGCCTCGAACGTCTCGTTGTCGCGCATCTCGCCGACGAGGACGATGTCGGGGTTCTCGCGCACCAGGGCGCGGAGGGCGATCTTGAAGTCGAGGCAGTCGATGCCGATCTCGCGCTGGTTGATCGTCGCCTTGGCGTCGTTGAAGATGTACTCGATCGGGTCCTCGATGGTGACGATGTGCACGGGCTTGCGCTCGTTGACGTACTGGAGCATCGAGGCGATGGTCGTGCTCTTGCCCGAGCCGGTCACGCCGCAGAGCAGCACGATGCCCTGGGGCTGCATCGCGATCTCGGACATGACCGGGGGCAGGTGCAGGCCCTCGAAGGGGAGGATGTTGCTGGTGATGCGGCGCGCCGCGACCGAGAGCCTGCCGCGGGCCATGAAGAGGTTCACGCGGTATCGGGTGTTGTCGTCGAAGTCGTAGGCGAAGTCGGCGGAGCCGAACTTGTGGAGGTCGTCGAGCTGCTCGGGGCTCATGATGGCCCGGGCGATCTGCCAGAACTCGTCCTCGTCGACGGGCGCGGTGTCGAGCGGCTTGAGGGCGCCGCGCAGGCGGATCTTGGGCGGCTGGCCCGTTTTCATGATCAAGTCCGAGGCCTCGAACTTGATCGTGGCCTGCAGGAACTTGCCCCACCGTGTCTCGAAGGGGTCGCTCTTCTTCTTCGAGGGCAGAACCACGTGCCCCACGTGCGACGCTTCGGTATGGACTTCGTGGACCGACATGCCAGCACAACTCCTCACGACCCCAACGATGGCCCGGGCCCCGCCCGACCGGCATCCGGGGCCGAACGGGGCGTGAAGCCTAGCAACTCCGGTGCGGCGGCGTGCGCGCGCCGGGGCCGGCGCGCGCGCCGGGCCGCTGCACATCATTCGCACCCCTCGGGGCGGGGTTCCCGGCCCGGCTCGGGGGCCGCCCCTCCAAACGCGGACGGGGCCCGGGTTGTCGCCCGAGCCCCGCCGGATTGCTCGCTGAATTCGGGCTCATTCGACGGCCATCGTCGGCCGGCCCTCCGCCCCCGCGCCGTCCTCGCCGGGCTCCTCGGCCTGCCGGTTGCCGAGGAAGCTCTCTTCGAGGGTGAGACGGATCTTTTCCATGGCCTTGTTCTGGATCTGGCGCACGCGCTCCTTGGTGACGCCGATGATCTGCCCGACCTGCTCGAGCGTCATCGGCTTCTCCTCGCCGCTCTCGAGGCCGAAACGGTGCTCGATCACCGTCCGTTCGACCTCGGTGAGGTCGGCCCGGTTCTCGGTCACAATCCGCTTGACCTCCTCGGCGGCGTCCTTCTCGAAGCCCTCGCGCTTGGCCTCCACGTAGTTGGACTTCTCGAGCTTGGGGTCGAAATCGGTCGGGAAGCGCTGCCGGTACTTGCTGAGCTTCATGCCCTGGCGGCTGAAGGCCTTGAGGATGGCGCGGCAGGCGTAGGTCGAGAACTTGTACCCGCGCCCCGCGTCGAACTTGTCCACCGCTCGGAGCAGGGCCATGTTGCCCTCGCTCACCAGGTCGGCGAAATCCACCTCGCTCATGCGGGTGCGCTTGGCCATCGCCAGCACCAGCGCCAGGTTGGTCTCGGCGATCTGCTCGCGGATGACCTCGGCCCGGCGGTGCCAGGAGAGGATCTGCTCGGCCTGCTCCGGGGTCGGCTGGCGCGAGGGGCTCGCCCAGATCTCCTGCTGGAGCTTCCAGACCCGATAGCGCGCGTAGTTGAACTGGTGGAAGAGCACCCGCTCCTCGGCCCCGGTCAGGATCACCTGCTGGGTGCTCTTGACCGTCCGGTTGCTGCGCGAGCTGGAGAGGTCGTCCATCACCGGGTGGTACCAGGTGGTGTCGGGCTTCTGGATGTCCGGCGCCTTGTCGTAGATCGCTTCCTCGGCCCCGCCCTCGTAGAACACGGGGCTGTCGATGAAGTCCTGCTCCTCGCTGAGCAGGTGCTTGAGCAGCCGTTCGTCCTCGGCGCTCAGCCGCTTCTTGGCGGCGCGCCGGCCCTCGGCCCCGTTCCCGTTCGAGGGCGCAGCAATCCCCACGCGGTGCCGGCGACGCACCTGCTCCAGAGGGGTGAGTTTGCGATTTTCCCTCGCCTGATTCATCCCGATGTTCCTTGCCTGCGCGGCCTCAGTCGCGTTCCGTCCTGGGAAACCCTCGAGCCGGCGGGATTCGTGGGGGTCCGTCCCGCCCGGCCGGTGCGGCGCCCGAGCGTACCGCGCCGGCGACTGTCTTACGTGCCCGGCTCACCCGGGGTTTCACAATCCACACGAGAGCGCAGCCC
>DASRXL010000259.1:0-20371 GCA_035654175.1 Phycisphaerales bacterium | reverse complement strand
CGGAGTAATCGATCCCATCCATCTGGAAGACCAACCCCAGGGCGTCCGCAAGGTCGCGTTGGAGTCCTTCCGACTCGCCCGCCGTCGCGATCGTGCGCGGCGACGCCATCAAGTCTTGCGCGCTCAGGTCCGCGTCGGCGTCGACGCCGCCCGCCTGCCCATCGCGCCCAAGGCTGACCGCGTCGGGCTCTCCGCCGGGCGCGAACAGAATGGGCCGTCCCCATCCGTCAACGAGCGCCCTGGCCACCAGGTCGCGCATGGGCGCGCCGACGCTCGCCGCGAGCGCCTCGGGTGTCTCCGGGTGCTCGCCGGTGCGGCGTCGGGCGCCCTCGGCGAGCACCGCGAGAAAGCGGAGCCGGCGTTGCGTGACGATCGCGGCGTGGTCGTCGCCGCGCGCCTCCGGCGCCGCATCGCGCTCGCCGCCGACCCCCTCGTAGAGCACCAGGTCGTGCACGTCGAGCAGGGCCTGCACCGCGTCGTAGAAGCCCGCGTCGCCGATGTGGATCGCGCCGACGAGATTGATCAGCGGCCGGTCCTGCTCGGTCGGCGCGAGCGTCCGCACCGCCACGTCCAGCCGCACCGTGCTGGAGTCCTCGTCCACCACCCGGATATAGGGCGAGTCGCCCTGCGCCTGTGCGGCCCCCGCCCCGACCAGGATCGAGCTCCCAACGACGGACACCATCCGAGCGATCGCATGCATGGGGACCCTCCACCGGCCCGAAACCGGCGCACATTCTTCGGCGTTCCGCGCGGGCTATTCCGCAGCGCAGCGCGAGCGGCCCCGGTCAAACGCATCGCGTCGGACCCTGGTTCGGAGCCGGCGCTTCGAACCCCTGGAAGGCCGGGGTATTTCCCTGCGAACCAGCCCCCACCTCGCTCGGGGCGTGGTCTTTAGGCCCTCCTGAGCCGTTCGAGTTCCGCGCGATTCGGCCAATGTGGGCCCGGGAGCGGGCCGACTGGAGAGGTGTGGACGCCGCGGCTGGAGCGGCACGTGCGTGCCGACCGCCCCGGGGGGGCGCCACACCCGGCCGAGGGCCGACCCTGTCCGGGACGTGCACGGCACCGTGGGTCGCGGTGCATCTGGCGGCGATCGAGCCGGATCGGGCGGAACATGGCGGCCGGGCCCCACATCGCGGCGGTCGTGCTCGAGGCGGAAGGATCCGCCGCGCGGATCCTGATCGACGCCTGTGCCGACCCGAGTGCGGTGACGCGGGAGTACCTCGCCAGCCGTGCGCGCGAGCGCGGGGTCGAGTTGAGCCCCGAGGTCCTGCGCACGCTCGGCGAGATCGCCGAGCGCTTCGGCGAATGCCCCGGCGCCGTGGACGCGGTTTTCGTTCGCGCCACGCCGCCGGTCCACGGCGAGGACGCACGGATTGAATGGCGGCCGGGCTACGACCCCGAGCAGCCCGTCGACGGCCCCGCCGCCCCGAGCGAGGGGCGGGTGGACCACTACACGAAGCAGTGCTTCATCCGCGTGGCGCCCGAGGACCACCTGGCGACCGTCCGCACGGCGACCCGCGGCGTGGACGGGCGCGACGTCACCGGGTGCCCCATCGCGGCAAAGCCGGGCTCACCGCTGGGGCTCGAGATCGATCAGAGCATCCGCGTGCTGCCCGACGGGCGGCTGGTGGCGCAGCGCGCCGGCCGTCTCCGCGTGGCAGGCTCGCGTCTGCTCGTGGACCCGATGCTCGACGTGAACGGCACCGTGGATTTCCACACCGGTCACATCGATTTCCAGGGCGACGTGCACATCCGCGAGGACATCCGCGATCGATTCCGGGTGCGCGCCAGCGGCTCCATCGCGGTCGACGGGCTGGTCGACGCGTGCCACCTGGAATGCGGCAAGGACCTGTTCGCGCCGCGCGGCATCGCGGGCCGGGGGGAGGGCTCGATCCGGGTGGGACAGGATGCGGTCGTCGGCTATCTCGACCAGCTCACGGGCGCCGTCGGGCGCACGCTGCGCTTCCGCAGGAGCATCCGCCGGTGCGTGCTCACCGTCGGGGGCGACCTGATGGGCGAGTCCGGATCGCTCGTCTCCGGGACGATCATCGTCGCCGGGTCGGTGCAAGTCGCGGAGATCGGCTCGCCCGCCGAGGCGCCGACCGAGCTGCGGATCCCGATCGGCGAACCGGAGAGCGCCGGCGAGCGGCCAGCCAAGGACTCGACCGTGGAGGTGCTGCGCATGCTGCACGCCATGGTCACGCTCACCATGGGCCCGCACACGGTGACGTTCACGGAGGGGGTCCGCGGCCCCATTCAGTTCTGGCTCAGCCACTCGCGCGGGCTCATGTTCCGCCAGGGAGAGGGAGAAGCGCAGCTCATCCGGGCGCTCAAGGGCGCGACCGCGCCCCGCGCAGCCGCGTGACGCGCCGGACGGTTCACTGCCCCCACCCCGGGGTGGCCGCTCCGCGGGCCGCGTGCGCGGAGCGCGCCCGGCTGATCTGGCGGCGAGCGGGTCTCCCTGAGATTTGGAAAGTGTTCGCACTCGACGTGGGTGTGCCGGGGCTAAAAACAGAGAGCCCGCGAGCCTTGGGGCTCGCGGGGCTCGGGTTGCAATCGGGGTGAGAGGATTCGAACCTCCGACCTTCTGACCCCCAGTCAGACGCGCTAACCAAGCTGCGCTACACCCCGTGGACAGGGCACAAGGATAGTCGCCCTACCCGGCGGGGGGAAACGGCACGCCGGCGTCAGGCCCGGCGCCGCCGTCCGAGGAGGAGCGGCGCCGCCGCGAGAGAGAGCACGGTCGCCGGCGCCGGCACGGGCATGATGGCGAGGTCGCCGGGCTCGACCGGGGGCAGGCCGTCGGGCAACTCGTCGCCGAACGGGCTGCCGAGGACATAGCCCGAGCCGTCGGGCGCGAACTCGTTGAGCTGGCTGAAGTAGTGCGGGTGCTGCCCGTAGCCGACGGCCGCGTGGTAGCCGCGGTCGTCGCGCGACCAGTCGATCGTCATGCCCTGGCTGAAGTTGGTGTCCTGCGGCAGGTCGTAGAGCTCGGCGAGGTCGAGGCCGTCGCCGGCGAAGATCTTGTCTTGGCTGAGGTCGTGCACGTAGAACCGGCCGTCCGAGTCGATCGCGAAGCTCATCGCGTGCTGGTCCGCCGGCAGGCCGCCGAACGTTCCGACGAGCGACACGCCGCCGGTCGAGAGATCGACCGTGTAGAGCTTGGTGACCCGGTTCTGTGTATTGACGCCGTACATCTTGCCGTCGACCGGGTTGAAGGCGAGGTCCTGCAGGCTCTGGCTCGAGCGCCCGAGCGGCGTGGCGAGGCCGGTCGTGGGATCGACGCTGTACAGGCCCGCGGCGGCGCCGCCGGTGTTCTTGAAGAACGACGCGTAGGCCCACAGATTCCCGCCGGCATCGAAATCGAGCCCGCCGAAGCCGATCCCCGGCACGTGCATCGAGCCCACGACCTCGTAGCCGGCCGGGTTCGACGGATCGAACCGGATCAGCTCGTCGGAGCCGTCGAGCGGGCGCGCCAGGCCGTTGGGAGCATAGATGAGGTCGGCCTGTGCCGCGCCGGCGATCGCGGCGACCGCCGCAACAAAACTCAAGCTGCGCATTGTGTTCTTCCTTCACTGCTCGCGGCAAGAGCCGCGCACGTATTGCCGTACTTCACGAACCGACGTGCCCCACGCGAAGCGGACCTTCCGGCAGAGGCCGGAGAAGAATGGCGGAAGCCCTTTCACCACGAGGGGCACAGATGAACGCAGGTGAATCAATCTCAGCCAAGCACGGCGTGTGGTCCGTACTGTCTCCACCCGCGTTCATCTGTGATCGAAACCACGTTGCCCTCGCACGCACCGTGTGGCGACTCAGCGGCGGCGACGGAGAGAGAGCCCGGCGCCGATCACCGCCAAGGTCATGGCGCTCGGGGCGGGGACGAAGTTGAGCTGCAGGTCGTCGTACTGCACGCTGGCGACGGGCACGCTGCCGCCGATGACCTCGATGCTGGAGACGGGCGTGTCGCTGTGCCAGCCCTGCCAGGCCCACTCGGCCGGGGTGATCTCCACCGGCAGCGTGCCGATCTCGCCGCCGGCGGCGTCGCGGAAGACGACCGAGCCGCCCGGGACCGCGCCCACGGTCGTGAAGTAGCCGCCGAAGTCGCTGACGGGCGTATCGAAAGTGAAGAGCGTGGAGCCCGCGACGGTGCCGCCGAAGAGGTTGCCGTTGTAGGGCAGCACCTCGCCGCCGGGCCCTGACCAGATGAAGCTGATCACCACGAAGTGGGCGAGGGTGTCGTCCATCGACACGTTGCCCTCGAAGATGTCGATCGGGCCGGCGTAGCCGCCCGGGGGCAGAACGTTCTCGAAGCCCTCGGTCATGTCGCCCATGAACTCGCCGACGGGCGTGATGTCGGCCATCGCCACGCCCGCGCCCGCCAACACCACGACCGTCATCGCAACTCGGTTGAAGCCCATCGACCCTTCTCCTCTCGTTCGCGTTTCGTCCGGCCACGCGTGCGCCCGACGCGCAGCCGGCCCGCGGCCCGGAGACTACATCCCCGCGATTCTCTCCGCAATAGCTCGCACGTAGAATCGCAGAAATATTCGCACGAACGATTCCTACGCTCTTGCGGCTCTCGCGCTCAGCCGGTATCTTCCCGTCAGAAATCCAAACTTCGGGCCGCGGCCCTCACCTCGTTCGGGGCTTATGACGACCTCCGAAACAGCCCAGCTCCCGTTCCACGCCGATGCGCGGGCGGTCGTCCGCGCGGTTCGCGGGGCTTTCGCGGAGCTGCTCTCCTCGGTGGGAGCGGACCCCCAGGACCCGCAGTCGATCGGGCGCTCGCTCGGGCTTCACAAGAACCTCGCGTGGAAGCTCTCGAAGATCGTGCAGGCGGACGACCCGTCGGTGACGCTCAAGCAGATGCCCGGGGCGGCGGGGATCCGGATCTTTCTCGAAGGCCTGGAGCGGGCGGGGGCGTCGCCCGAGCTGCTCCGCACGGCGCGGGGGGCGATCGACCAGTATGAGCGGCTGATCCGCGTGCATTCCGGCGATCGCGCGACGCTCGCGATGATGGTGAGCGAGCTGAGCCCCTCGGGCCGGCGCGAGCGCGACGAGCACCACCGCAAGCTCCTGTTCCAAGGGGGCAGCTACGTGTGGGGCGTGCAGACGCGGGTGAACCTCAAGCTCGGCTTCGTCGGGCCGGGCGCCGGGCCGGGGATGCTCGACTTCGCGTCGGTGAACGGGCTGATCGACTTCCGGCGCATCCGGCCGGACGTGGCGTGGGTGATGGCGTCGCGCCGGTCGCGCAACGACGACGGCTCGGAGATGGCCACCGCCGCGAGCGAACCGATCGACCTCGCGTACGCGGGGCTGGACTGCGCGCCGCTGATGCCCGAATTCTGCTCGCACCCGCTGCCGGAGCTGCGGCGCGTGAGCGAGGGCCTGACGACGAGCTTCGAGCTGGTCGAGGGGCCGGTCGGGAACGTCGGCGCGCTCACGTGCGTGGCCGGTGCGATCCAGCGGCACATCCCCTACTACCGCACCCCCGCGAACCGCTACGGCGAGCACTCGGCGTTCTGCGATATCCCGGCGGAGCTGCTGATCCTCGACGTCTTCATGCACCGAGCGTTCACCTTCGCGCACAACCCGGAGCCGTTCCTCTACTCCGAGCTCCGCTCCTCGGCCCCCTACCTCGGGCGCGGGCGCGAGCGCAACCTGCTGCCGCTGCACGAGCCGGTGCAGCACCTGGGCGCGGGGCCGCTCCCGCTCGCCACGCCCGAGGTCCCCCGCTACAACCAGCTCGTCCAGACGGTGTTCGACCGCATGGGCTGGAGCCCCGCGGAGTTCCACGGGTTTCGGATGAAGATCGCGTACCCGGCGCATCCCACTGCGCTGGTGCTGCGGTACCTGCTGCCCGAGGCGCCCTGAATCGCGGGTACCCCGCTCCCCCGGAGCGGCTCCGCCCCCTTCCGCTCCTCCCGGCCTCCTCTCCCCCCGCCTCCCAACACGAGGCGCGCGCCGCGAACCTCATCCCGCGATCCGGCTCTCCCCATCCTTCATCCCTTTCCTTCCCGCCCGTACCATCCGCGACCATGCCCACCCCTCCGACACTGCTCATCACCAACGGGCGCGTGATCGACCCCGCTTCCGGGCGGGACGAGACCGCCGACGTCGCCATCGCCGACGGGCGCATCGCCGAGATCGGCCCGAGGCTCACCCGCTCGCCCGCCGAGCGCGTGATCGACGCGGCGGGGCGCATCGTCTGCCCCGGGCTCATCGACCCCCACGTGCACCTGCGGGAGCCGGGTCAGGAGCACAAGGAGACCGTCGCCTCGGGCAGCCGCGCGGCCGTGGCGGGCGGGTTCACCACCGTCTGCTGCATGCCCAACACTCGCCCGGCGATCGACTCGCCGGAGGTGGTGCGGTACGTGCTCGATCGGGCGGCGCGGGCTGCGTGCCGCGTGTTCCCCGTCGCGGCCGCGACCAAGGGACGCGAGGGGGCGGAGCCGACGGAGTTTCGACTGCTGGCGCAGGCCGGAGCGGTGGGCTTCTCCGACGACGGCGACGGGATCGCCTCGGCGGGCGTGATGCTGCGCGTGATGCGCGAGGTGGCGCCGCTGGGCCTCGCCTTCATGCAGCACTGCCAGGACGCGACGCTCACGCGAGGGGCCGCGATGCACGCGGGCGAGGTCTCGATCCGCCTGGGCCTGGTCGGCTGGCCGCGGGTCGCCGAGGAGGTCATGATCGAGCGGGACGTGCGGCTGGTGCGCGAGAGCGGCTGCCGCTACCACGTGCAGCACATCTCGAGCGGCGGGAGCGTGGAGATCGTGCGGAAGGCGCGGGCGGCGGGGCTGCCGGTGAGCGCCGAGGCGAGCCCGCACCACCTGCTGCTCACGCACGAGGCGTGCGATGGGTACGACACGGCCGCGAAGATGAACCCGCCGCTGCGCGAGCGGCGCGACATGGACGCGATCATTGAGGGCGTGGCGGACGGCACGATCACCGTGCTCGCGACCGACCACGCGCCGCACACGCCGGACGAGAAGAACGCGCCGTTCGATGATGCACCGTTCGGGATCATCGGGCTGGAGACGGCGCTGCCGCTGTACGCCGAGGCGCTGGTCGAGAGCGGCGCGATAGACTGGGCTCGCCTGATCGCGCTCATGACAATCGAGCCCGCCAAGCTCTGCAACCTCGACCGCGCCCACCGGCACAACGACGGCCTCGGCGAGCTTTTCGAGCGCGGCCCCGCCGACATCACCATCATCGACCCCGACGTGGAGTGGACCATCCAGGAGTCCGACCTCGCGGGCATGTGCGTGAACACGCCGTTCCTCGGCCGCACCGTCCGCGGCCGCGCGGTCTCGACGATCGTCGCGGGCGAGTTGCGGCACGAAATTGTCTCCGCTCGGGTTGTGTAGTGGAATGTTGAGTCTGAGTACGAGAATCAGATACTCCGGAACCGGAGGTAATCCCGGACATGGCCTCTGACTATCGAGATAGGTACTGCGAAGTGTTGGGCCGCGCAATCACCGGTCGCGGCTCATCACTGCTTCAGCAGATCCGGCAGCTGCTTTCGCATCCCGGCATCGAAAGCACCACGCGGTGGGATGAGTTGCCCGACTTCGGCATGCCAGAGTTCCAGTCATTCCTCCGCGACTTGGCAGCGGTCGAGGGGCACCCCTTCCTGAAATGCACTGCTCAAGAACTTTTCACGCCAATGCACCTAAGCCTTTCCACACTGAACCTGGACACGGATATCTCTACGGATGGAATGCGCCTTCAGAACGCAGTCGATGCCTGGCTCGATCACCTCGAAACATTCGACCTGCACATTGGCGGCGATTGGATGCAGCGCCGCGTTGATGTGTGCTCGGGGAAGTTGTTCCCAGAGGTCGGCGAATCTGACCTAGACGAGGATTGGTATATTGGCGATAAGGATCCGTTCTGCTACTCGCTGCGGAGATTCTGCGACAGCCGTCCTCGGCATCTCCTGAACGATCGACCAGAAGTGCGCGATGTGCTGTCGATCCGGATCGAGGGTACGGAAGTCAGCCCTGCCGCTTTCAAGCAAGCCTTCGAGTCCTGGGCACCACTCATTCGGAGTTGCTCTGACCTTGTCCTGAGCGGCTTCCGCCCGGACGCTACACCCGAAGACTTGGAACTCGGACGGACGCAAGCCCTTTGCGGTTCGCTGTCGCAAGATGAGGTCGGCGGGAATCATGCACACAACGAAGTTCTTCTCTACTTCGAGATCATGGCCTTGTTACACACTATGGCGTGGGTGCGCCCATCATCTGAAGCACTCTACAAGCGTATCTCGGAGTCGGAGCGGCCTTGGCGACACACCATGCGCGCCATGCCATTCAAGCTCGCAAGACGATTGGGCCACGCGGCACGCCTTTCGGCCGAGGCATCCCATTTCGAGGGGCGGGGGCGATTGGCCCTTGCGTTCGCCTCGCTGGAGTCCATCCTCGGCGACCGGAGCGGTCGCGTCACGGAGTGCTTGCGAGACAGATTCTGCGCACTCTTGGTTCCGCCAAAGAGCAGGGTCACCGCGGACAGGTGGTTCAAAAAGATGTACGACCGTCGGTGCGAGATCGTGCACGGCCGCGAATCGGACGCAGCAGGTGATGCACGCACCTTTCGCGATATTTCCAGCTTGACGGGCGCCGCGCTAATTGCCGCTTGTGAGTGTGTCCGCGGCTACTATCGGATGCACGGCACACAGCTACCTCGCGACGAGTTCTTTCGCATTTGTGACGAGAGCTTCCAGGGCGGAGAGATGGTGCCATTCGTGCCACCCTCCTTGATTAGCGACTTTGACAGCTTTCTACATAAACGCCGCGATGCAGCGCTATGAGAGCGGCATGCCTGGCCGCGAACACCAGGCACGCCCGGATGTCGTCCCGCTCGAGATCCGGGAAGTCGGCGAGGATCTCCTCCTCGCGGACGCCCTCGGCGAGCATCTCCAGCACGTCGGCCACGCGGATCCCCATGCCGCGGATGCAGGGGCGGCCGGCGCAGA
The DNA here is from genome assembly GCA_035654175.1 of Phycisphaerales bacterium. Classification (GTDB taxonomy): domain Bacteria; phylum Planctomycetota; class Phycisphaerae; order Phycisphaerales; family UBA1924; genus PNC22. The sequence continues at coordinate 11,397 of DASRXL010000259.1, read as the reverse complement.
CGCCGGGGGTCTGGGTGATCCGCTTGATGAGGGTTTCGGCGTCGGGGGGCATGTGCAAGATCGTACTCGGTGGTTGGGCGAGTGATCCGGCGGCGGATCCTTTAGGGCCAGGCCAGTATCCCTCTCGGGAGGACCCCGCCGGGGTCCAGGGCTGAGGGACCCATTCCGGGGGTGTCGGTCGCCTCTGGCGACCCCACCCCCGGCTATTGACGATGAGCCCTCCGGTCTCCGGCGCGATGGAAATCGTCGCGTACATCGCGCGGCGAGATCTCACATGTGAGCCGTTCCTCCGGCGCGGTGAGCGCGGTATGCTCCGGTTCCCTGCCCGGAGGGGGCAGCTCAAGGAGGGATTCCATGCCCGCGACGATTCAGCCGTACCTGTTCTTCGGCGGCCGGTGCGAGGAGGCTCTTGGCTTCTACCGCGAGGCCCTCGGGGCCGAGGTCGAGATGATGATGCGCTTCAGCGAGAGCCCGGAGCCGGCGCAGCCGGGGATGGTGCCGCCGGGGTATGAGAACAAGGTGATGCACTCGAGCTTCCGCGTCGGCGGGTCCACCATCATGGCCTCCGATGGGTGCGGCGAGGAGGGCGCGTATCAGGGCTTCTCGCTCGCGATCACGGTGGACACGATCGAGCAGGCCGACCGGACGTTCGCGGCGCTCTCGAAAGGCGGCACGGTGACGATGCCCCTGACCAAGACGTTCTGGGCGCCCAAGTTCGGCATGCTGACCGATCGCTTCGGCGTCGCCTGGATGGTCTCGGTCGCGCATAAGCCGTGAAGCGAGTGCGCGGCACGGCTGCAATACACCGGCCCGCGCTACGCCACTACGCTGCCGCCCTCGTTCTCCCAGCGTGCAAGGGCGCGGGCGAGCATCCGCTCGTCCGTCGGGCGCCTGGGTGCGGCCGGGCCGGCTCTCGCCGGGGCGGTTGATCCGGGCTGCGCGGGCGGAGTGTTCCGCGCACCGGCACGGGTGCGCGGGCGCGACTCCGGCGCGCGGCCCGCCCCCGCGAGGGCCCGCTCCACCGCGGCGGCTGCTTCCCGATCCCGCACGACAAACCGCACGCGGCGCACTCCCCCAGCCGGCGCCGCCGAGCCCGCGCCGAGCACCGCCCCGACCGCCACCTCGGCCCCCTCCTCCAGCGGGTAGCCGAACACGCCGGTTGAGAGGAGCGGGAACGCGATCGACTCCAGCCCGTGCTCGGAAGCCAGCTCCATCGCGCGCCGGTAGCAGCGCGCGAGCAGCTCGCGGGCGGGCTCGTCCGAGCTGTAGACCGGCCCGAGACAGTGGATCACGGAGCGGTTGGGCAGGCCGAAGGCCGGCGTGATCACCGCCTCGCCAGGCCTGATCGGCGCCAGCACCCTGCACGCCCTGTCCAGCTCCGGCCCGGCGGCGCGGTGGATCGCCCCGGCGACGCCGCCGCCCGGGCGGAGCTGGGCGTTTGCGGCGTTGACCACCGCGTCCATATCCGGCTGGTCGGCGATGTCGCCCAGCACGAGCTCGATGTCCATGTCTCATTGTGTGCCGCGGCGGCGTCCGGTGCGCGAACGCACAGCCGCCGCGCTCCGCGCACTTCGCCGATGGTCGCCAGCCTGGAAAACCCGCCCGGCCGAACCCTACCGTCAGGGAGGCCCGCACAACCCGAAAGGATCCCCGACATGGCCACCCGCATCGGCATCAACGGCTTCGGCCGCATCGGCCGCCTCGTCTACCGCATCGCCGCACAGGACCCCAGCCTGGAGATCGTCGCGGTGAACGACCTGGTGCCCGCCGACAGCCTCGGGTACCTCCTCAAGTACGACACGATGCACGGGCGATTCCAGATCGGCGGCAGGCCGGCGGAGGTGTCGGCGACGGAGAACTCCTTCACCGTCAACGGCAGGACCACGAAGACGCTGGCCGAGAAGGACCCGACGAAGCTGCCGTGGAAGGACCTCGGCGTGCAGTACGTGCTCGAATCGACCGGCATCTTCACCGACTACGAGGGCGCGCGCAAGCACATCGACGGCGGCGGAGCCAAGCGCGTGCTCATCTCCGCGCCGGTGAAGACCGGCGGCGACAATGCGCCGACCTTCTGCTACAAGGTCAACCACGAGAAGTACGATCCCGCCAAGCACGTCGTGCTCTCCAACGCGAGCTGCACCACAAACTGCCTCGCCCCCGTCGCGAAGGTGATCAACGACGCCTTCGGGCTGGAGGAGGGGCTCATGACCACGATCCACGCCGTCACGGCGACGCAGCCGACGCAGGACGGCCCCTCCAAGAAGGACTGGCGCGGCGGGCGGAACGCCTACCAGAACATCATCCCCGCGAGCACCGGGGCGGCGAAGGCGGTCACGCTGTGCATCCCGGAGCTCAAGGGCAAGCTGACGGGCATGTCGTTCCGCGTGCCGACGGCGGACGTCTCGGCGGTGGACCTGACGTTCCGCACGGCGAAGGCGACGAGCCTGGAGGCGATCAACGGCGCGATGCGGGCCGCCGCGGAGGGGCCGATGCGGGGCGTGCTCGCCTACACGGAGGAGGAGGTGGTCTCGAGCGACTTCATCGGGGATCACCACAGCGCGACCTTCGACGCCGGCGCGGGCATCCAGCTCAACGACCGGTTCTTCAAGGTGGTGGCGTGGTACGACAACGAGGCGGGCTACGCCGCGAGGTGCGTCGACATGCTCCGGATGATCGCCGAGCGGGACGGCGCGAAGTAAGCTCTCGCGCCCATCGCCTGACGGGCATCCGGCACGATCGCGCTCGGCGACGCTCGCCGGCGCGGGCCCCCCGACCGCAACGGCGGCCTGTCTCCCTGGCCACAGGCCAGCACCGCCGATGCGGCCACGCCGGCGGAGCACACCGACGCCGACCCTCGCTTCAACCCGTCCGGGGCATCCCGCGACAGAACCCCCGAGCGGCGGAGACAGAACGCCTCCGGCAGGCTCTTACCGGGGGCGGGCTCGCCGGTTGCACCGTGTGCGCGGAAATCTTTCCCGTGTTTTCGTCACCCCCCGGGCATGGAGTGCGCTCTGGCTGAAGCCGGCGCACCACGCTCCAAGTCTGCACCAAATCACAAGATGCGCCTCGCCAGCGGCCGGCGGCAGCGCCGCCGCCGTTCCACCGGCAGTTTGCATTTGCCCTTGCTTGACTGAGGTCCCCGACGAAACTGATGGCAGCGCGAACACGCCGCACGCGGCCGGCGTGCCTCCGGAAGCGGCCGCGCACGGCAGGAGCGAGCATCCAGTGACCCAGACCGCCTCTCCCACCGCCAGCCAGGGGACCGCCACCGAGCCCGCAGCACACACCATGCACTGCATGGAGGTGTGGGGCAGCAACAGGGCGGTCACCAGCGGCGTGATCATGCCGGGGATCGACGCCTGGGTGTACAGCAGGCCCTGCGCCGACGACGAGGCCGGGGGCGATGTCCATTACGTCTCGGCCTGCGCCACGGGACGCGTCGTCCGCGCCCTCGTGGCCGACGTCAGCGGCCACGGCTCGGGGGTCGCCCAGCTTTCCGGCGACCTCCGCTCTCTCATGCGTCGGTACATCAACTACATCGACCAGCGCCGCTTCCTCACCTCGCTCAACGCCCAGTTCCGCGGCCTCGACGAATCCGGGCATTTCGCCACGGCCGTCGTCGCCACCTGCTGGACCCCCACGGACGAGGTCACCATCTCCTGCGCCGGCCATCCCTCCCCGCTGTGCTATCGAGCCGAAACCGGCGCCTGGACGACGCTCGTCCCCCTCGACAGCCCGGACGGGGACTGTCCCCTCGGCCTTTCCAAGGACACCAGCTTCCAAGAGATCCGCATCCGTCTTGCCAAGGACGACCTCGTCCTGCTCTATACCGACGGACTGATCGAGGCCCGCGACCTCGCCGGGCGCCAGCTGGGCTCCGAGGGCCTTCTCCGGCTGCTCTCGGCGCTCGACGCCGCGCGCCCGGAGACCGTGCTGACCAGCCTGCTCACGGCCGTCGAGGGCTTCCAGGGCGGCCGGCCTCCGGACGACGACCTGACGCTCATGCTGCTCCGCCCCAACGCGCTCAAGCCTCGCGCATCGCTGATGGCCGGGATGGTGGCGGGCAAACGCGTCGCCCAGGCGTCGCTGACGGCTCTTTTGACGCGGGACCGGCCCGTGCCGACGCCGCAGCTCTCCCGCACCAATCTGCTGGGCGCGTTCTCCGGCCGCTTCAACCGGCGCAGGGGCTCCGGCGGGTGAGCTCGGCTCGCACCGTATCGGCGGGGGCTTGAATCACCGGGGGCGCCGGTAGGATGAGCGCATGGATGAGCCGAGGCATCCCGCCCCGACAGCATTTCGCGAGGGCCACTCCCCCGAGCTGCTCGGGGCCGTGTACGACCAGCTCCGCGCCGTCGCGCAGCAGCGGATGAGCGAGGAGAATCCGGGGCACACGCTCCAGGCGACAGCCCTGGTGCACGAGGCGTACCTGCGCATCGCCCACGATCGGCGCGTGCCGTTCGAAAGCCCTGCGCACTTCTACATCGCCGCCGCGGAGGCGATGCGCCGCATCCTCCTCGACCACGCGCGATCGAAAGGGGCGCTCAAGCGGGGTGGCGGGGGTGCTCGTGATCGGCTCTCCGTCGTCGACCTTGCCGCGGCGGGGGATCCGGACGAAATCCTGGCGCTCGACGAGGCGCTGGCACGCTTAGAGCGTGCGGAGCCGAAGGTCGCGGCCGTCGTGCGCCTCCGCTTCTTCGCCGGGCTGACGGGGGAGCAGACCGCCGGGGCGCTTGGCGTCTCGGCCCGGCACGTGGACCGGCTGTGGGTCTACGCGCGCGCGTGGCTGCTCCGGGAGATGGGTGGTTGATGCATGCTTGATCGGGATCGGGTGCACGAGGTGTTCGCCGGGGCCGTGGGGCTGGCGGGGGAAGCGCGGCTCGCGTTCCTTGCGAGCGCGTGCGCCGCGGACGACGAGCTGCGCACCGAGATCGAGTCGCTGCTTCGGGCGGCGGAGGGAGGGCCGGCGTTCATGGCGGCTCCCGCGGCACTGGGATCGGACCCGGCCGAACGGCCCGGGGCGCAGGTCGGTCCCTACCGGTTGCTGCAGGAGATCGGGGAGGGGGGGTTTGGCACGGTCTACATGGCCGAGCAGGCTCACCCCGTCCGGCGCACGGTCGCGCTCAAGATCATCAAGCTTGGGATGGACACCCGCGCCGTGATCGCGCGGTTCGAGGCCGAGCGGCAGGCACTCGCGATGATGGACCACCACCACATCGCGCGGGTGCTCGACGCGGGCGCGACCGAGTCCGGCCGGCCCTACTTCGTCATGGAGCTGGTGAACGGCGACCCGATCACCAGGTACTGCGACCAGCACAATCTCAGCATCCCCGAGCGGCTCGCCCTCTTCGTGCAGGTCTGCAACGCCGTGCAGCACGCGCACACCAAGGGCGTGATCCACCGCGACATTAAGCCCACGAACGTGCTCGTCGCGACGCAGGACGGGCGCCCCCACGCCAAGGTGATCGACTTCGGCATCGCCAAGGCCACGGAACATCGTCTGACCGAGAAGACGCTGTTCACCGAGTTCCGGCAGCTCGTCGGCACGCCGGAGTACATGTCGCCGGAGCAGGCCGCGGGCTCGCGCGACATCGACACACGCTCCGACGTGTACTCCCTCGGAGTCCTCCTCTACGAGCTGCTCACCGGCGACACACCCTTTGACCCGAAGGAGCTCCGGTCCGCGGCGTACGCCGAGATCCAGCGCATCATCCGGGAGGTCGATCCGCCCAAGCCGTCGACACGGCTGTCGCAGTCCGCGGCACTCGCCGGCGTCGCAACGCGGCGCCGCACCGAACCAGCCCGACTCGGATCGCTTGTTCGCGGGGACCTTGACTGGATCGTGATGCGGGCGCTCGAGAAGGACCGGGCTCGCCGGTACGACACGCCGAGCGCGCTGGCCTCCGACATCGAACGCCACCAGGGCGGCGAGCCGATTGCCGCCGCGCCGCCCTCTGCTCGGTATCGGCTCGGCAAGCTCGTACGCCGACACCGCGCCCTGGTGGTCTCCGGAGGCTTCATCGCCGTGGTGCTTCTCCTGGGCGTGGTGGGGACGAGCCTCGGTCTGGTCCGGGCGAACCGCGCACGCGCCGATGAGACCCGCCAGCGGACCGCCGCCCAGCGGAGCTCCCGTCGTGCGGAAGAGCAGGCCGCACGTGCGGCACGCGCGGAAGACAGGGCGAACGCTCGCGCCGCGGAACTCGAGAGGGTCGTCGCGTTCCAGGCGGCCCAGCTCGCGGACATCCGCCCCATGGTCATGGCCGATGACCTCAGGATTGCCCTGCTGACGGAGGCGGAAAGCTCCCTCGATCGGGCCGGCATGGACGCGGCGCGGCGAGACCAGTTCGCCCGCGACCTGGAGTTCCTGAACCTCTCCAACGTGGCCCTCAGGGTGCTCGAACAGTCCCTGTTCCACGACGCGCTCGACGGTGTCCGCCGCGAATTCGCGGAACAGCCGCTCGTGCGGGCCACGCTGCTCCTGTCGCTGGCCCAGGCGCTCCACGAGGCCGGGCTGTACGATGAGGTCGAGTCGCCCCTGGACGAAGCCATCGAGATCCGCACGCGATCGCTCGGGTCGGAGGACGAGGAGACTCTGGACGCTCTGGGGGTGCGCGCCCGGTTTCTGATAAGCCTCGGACGCACCGCTGAAGCCGAGCCGATCCTGCGCCGGATCTACGACGTGCGCCTGCGTGGGGGCGGCGTCGACGACGAGGACACCATGATCGTCCTGGCGGACCTCGCCCAAGTTCTCGGCGCGCAGGGGAGGTTCGGCGAGGCGGAGTCGCTGGTCGCCGAGCTCCTCGATCGCAGCGTGCGAACGCTCGGCGCGGCGCACCCCATCTCCGTGGCGGCCCTCGGGCACCTGGGCAACGTCCAGATGGCGCGCGGAGATCTCGTGCAGGCCGAGAAGACGTTCCTCGACGCGATGCACAGGTCGGAGGGGTTCACCGGAAAGGACGAGGAGCATGCCTGCCTGAGTGCCTCGAACTACGGCCTGGCGCTCCTGCGCCAGGGGCGCTTCCCGGAGGCGGAGGCTGCGCTCGGCCAGGCCGCCGAGCGCTCCCGGCGGGCCCTGGGCGACGAGCACCGTGCGACCCTGCTCGCACTGAACAACCTGGGCGCCACATACATCGGGCAGGAGAAGGTCGAGGCCGCCGCAGACCTCTATGAGCGCCTGCACGCCTCATGCCGCAAGGCGCTGGGCGCCCAACACCCGATGACGCTCACGATCCTGGCGAACCTCGCCAACGCATTCAATCAGCAGGGCCAGCGCGATCGGGCCGAGGCTGTCCAACGCGAGGTGCTCATCGCGCAACGAGCGACGCTGGGCCCGGACCATGAGAACACGATCCTGACGATGTACTCTCTCGGATCAACGCTCCGCGAAGGGGGCGACCTCGACGAGGCCGAGTCTCTGAGCCGCGAGGCGTTCGAGCGGGCTTGCCGAATCCTGCCGCCCGACCATCGCTGGCGGATCGTCGCCACGACCGGCCTTGGCCGGGTGCTGACCGCCCGCGCCTCTTTCGCGGAGGCCGAGTCGATCCTCATGCTCGCCGAGCCGGCCCTGGCGTCCTCCGGTGCGGATTCTGCGTCGGCCAGCCCCGCCGCCAAGGCGAGGTATCTCAAGTGGGCCGCCGCATTGGCGGAGTGCTACGCGGCGTGGGAGGCCTCCGAGCCGGGCACCCACGGCAACGAGGCCGCCGCGTGGAAGGAAACGGTCACCCGGCTCGAGACGGCCCCTCCCGGATGAAGGCCGAGGGTCCGCGGCTTCCCGCTCAAACTTGAAGAAAGGGCGAGCTCCAAGGTCGCCCGACGCGCGCGGATCCCGCTTTGAGCGGGGCGCCCTTCGCCCCGGGTCATCGTCACGCCGGGAATCGTTGGTCAGACCGAGGCTTCCAGTCTGTTCTGAACGCTCTCCGGCCGTGAGGAAGGAGTCATCTCATGCCGAAGCGTTCTGCCTCAACACGCTCGCTCGTGGCGGCCCTCCCGATCCTGGTGCTCGCCGGTGTGTGGCTGGCGCCGGGGGCGCTGGCGAAGATCACCTTCAACACCATCGACACGACCGGCACGATCAGCGATCACGGACGGCGGCTCGTCCTGACCGGCCCGCTCGCCTGCGACAAGGTTCAGCTTGTAGACCTGCGCGTGACGGTCACCCAGCGCGAGACCGGCGCCCTGGCCGAAGGCTGCGTGCGCTTCATCGGCACGCCCGAGCAGCAGACCTGGATGTTGGAAGCCCAGACCAAGGGCCGCAACACGTTCCAGGCCGGCGCGGCACGTGCGGTGGCGCTCGCGGCCACGAGCCTGCATGGCCGGACCGACGATGCCCACCAGTGGCTCGTGGACTTGACGCTGGAAGAAGAGAAGTAGGGACAACACAGAGGAACCCGGAAGGAGAGCGATCCATGCCGACCCAACCGACTATCCGACGCCTCGCGATGGTGTGCTTGCCCGTGCTGATCCTCGCGGCCCTGTGGCTCGCGCCCGAGGCGCTGGCCAGGCTCTCCGCCAACACGATCGACACGACCGCAACGATCAGCGACAAGGGAAGGCATCTGGTCCTGACCGGGCCGCTCACGTGCGACAGGGTCCAGTGGGTGGACCTGCGCGTGACGGTCACCCAGCGCGAGACCGGCGCCCTGGCCGAAGGCTGCGTGCGCTTCATCGGCACGCCCGAGCAGCAGATCTGGACCCTGGAGGCGCAGACTAAGGGCCGCAACGGATTCGTCGCCGGCCCGGCAACGGCTGTGGCCCTGGCCACCTCCACCCTCAACGGCCAGACCGACGACGCCCACCAGTGGCTCGTGGACATCGTGCTGGAGGAGGGCGAGTAAGACCTCCCGCACCGAGAGGGGCTCGCTCGCGCCACTCGACGCCGACATCACGAAAGGAACGCACATGAAAGCTCCCGGCGTGCTCATCTCCGCCTTGGCCGCGCTCTTGACCGCCCTGCCGGCTTTCGCCCAACCCACCGCCTTCACCTACCAGGGGCGGCTCACCAGCGGCGGCGCCCCCGCCTCAGGCCTGCACGACTTCCGCTTCAAGCTCTTCGACGCCGCAACAGGCGGCGGCCAAGTCGGCGCCACGCTGTGCGCCAACAACATCTCCGTCGAGAACGGACTCTTTACCACCGCTCTCGACTTCGGCCAGCAGTTCGTCACGCCCTCGGGGCGGTTCCTCGAGATCTTCGTTCGCGCCGACAACGGCTCCCCCTGCACCGACGACTTCGGCTATGTGCTGCTCACGCCGCGCCAGCCCCTCACGGCCGCCCCGCTGGCGAACCACGCCAAGAGCGCCTTCGCGCTTGATGCCGCGGACGGCTCGCCGGCCAACGCGCTGTTCGTGGACAACGCCGGCAACGTCGGCATCGGCACCTCTGGGCCCGGCGCCAAACTGGACGTCCGCGGGCCTCTGTCGGTTTCCAACACAGGCGACGGGGCCGACCTGCTCTGGCTCAACAGCGAGCGGTCCTGGGTCTTCCGGCAGGATGGCGCCGGCGCCACGACAAACCTGAAACTCGAGAATGTCGGCGGAGGCGGCAACAAGAGCTTCTTCTTCGAGACGGACGGCGTCGTGGGCATCCGCTCCACCACCGGGAGAGAACTCTATGTACCGGGCGGTGTCGAGGACCTGCGCATCGTGCGCGGCGCGATCGGCGCAGATGGGGTTCTCTACGGCACCGGCTTCACTGCGACTCGCCTCAGCCTGGGAAGGTACCTTGTCACGTTCACCACTCCGTTCGCCGACACTCCCACGGTGACCGCCACTGTAAGAGAGATCGCAGGGCTCGGTACGCAGGGCGTCATCGTCGAGGCCGGCGGGCCAACGTTGACACAGGTCGTGTTTCGAATCAATGACCACCTCACACATGATCGTGAGGACGCTGACGTGCAGTTTATCGCGATCGGCCCCCGCTAGCGAGACGGTCGTGACGCCGCGCATTCCGGGAGCTGATGCGAGAACGAATTCAGTCAGATACCGATGAAAGGGACTCGATGAACGCCCGCATCGCACTCATCTTCGCTCTGATCCTCGTCTCCGTCGCGGCGCCCGCTCTCGCGCAATCCACCGCCTTCACCTACCAGGGTCGCCTCATCAGCGGCGGCGTCCCCGCCTCAGGCCTGCACGACTTTCGCTTCAAGCTCTTCGACGCCCCGTCGGGGGGCAACCAGGTCGGGACGACGCTCTGCGCCGAGAACGTCGCCGTAACCGAGGGCTTCTTCGTCAGCACGCTCGACTTCGGCCAACAGTTCGCCACGCCCACGCCGCGGTTCCTCGAAATCCTCGTTCGCTCAGATGCCGGGGCGCCCTGCACCGACGATTTCGGCTATGTGCTGCTCTCCCCGCGCCAACCCCTGACCGCCGCGCCGCTGGCCGGGCACGCTCGCTCCGCCTTCGCGCTCGATGCCTCCGACGGGACGCCCCTGGGCGCAGTCGATGTGGACGCCGATGGCGATGTCGGGATCGGCACGTCCGCCCCGGCCACGAGGCTCGACGTTCGCGGCGGCCCGATCTCCGTCGAGAACATCGGCGACCAGGCTGATCTGCTCTGGCTCAACACCGAGCGCAGCTGGGTCTTCCGTCAGGAGGGGACCGGGCCCACCACGGCGCTGAAGCTGGAGAGCGTCGGCGGGGGCGGCAACAAGAGCTTCATCTTCGACACCGACGGCCTCGTAGGCATCGGCACCACGTCCCCGCTGGCCAAGCTCGACGTGCGCGGCGACATCCGGCTGGGGCCATCGGGCGAGTTCCAGACCGCCACCGCCGGGAAGAACCTGCGCATCATCCGCGGGGTGGTGGACCCGCGCGACTGCGGCGACGCAGCGTTCAGTCTCGGCTCGGGCTACACGGTCCAGGAACTCAGCTGCGGAGAGCTCCGCATCACCTTCGACACACCGTTCGCCGGCACGGCCGTGGTCGTCGGGTCCTCCGAATGGGACAGCGGCTTCGGCGGCAAGTACGTGACCTGCTCGAACGTCACTTCCTCGAAGGCCGACATCCGGGTATTCAACTCGGCCGGCAATAACGTGCGCTGGCCGTTCTCGTTCATGGCCGTCGGCCCGCGCTGACCAACACAACGGAGCAAACGAATGCAACCGCTGGTTCCGCTCCTCATCGCCCTGGCCTCCGCGCCCAGCCTCGCGCAATCGACGGCTTGGACATACCAAGGGCGCCTGAACAGCGGCGGGAGCGCCGCGTCCGGTCGCCACGATTTCCGCTTCACGCTGTTCGATGTCGCCTCCGGAGGCTCCCCGATCGGCACCACCCAGTGCGCCGACAACGTGGTGGTGTCGGACGGGCCTTTCACGGCAACCGTCGACTTCGGCCAGCAGTTCACCACGCCCGCCGACCGCTTCGTCGAGATCGAGGTGCGGAAGGATACCGGGCTGGACTGCGGGA
>DASRXL010000258.1:0-21463 GCA_035654175.1 Phycisphaerales bacterium | reverse complement strand
TCGATCGCTTCCTCGGCGCAGATGCTCTCGATCAGGTCGATCGCGGCGGCGTGGCTCGCCGTGTGCAGACGTGCGGCGTCCTCGCCGTGGAGACGCTCGATCCGCGTGAAGCGGTCGTCGATGGCGCTGGAGAGGTGCGCGCTGGTGCGCCCGCTCTCGCCGCCGGCGATCGGCTTCTCGTCGAGAACGATGACCGACCTGCCCGCCCGCGCGAGCAGGTACGCCGTGGTGAGTCCGGCGATCCCCGCGCCCACCACGCATACGTCGGCGCGGGCCGATCCCGCCAGCGGCGCATGCTCGGGGACCGCCACGCCCGCGTACCACAGCGGGACCGTGCCGCCGGATTGGTTCGGTCCCCGCCCCGGAGCGCCTCCGGTGTCGCGCATTCCTTGGTCGCGTAGGGAGTTCATGCCCCACGTACGCCCCCGGAGCGTCCGCAGACCGGCTTTGAATCGTCTTTCATCGTTCGTTCATCGGCCTGACCGCACGTCCGGGCGATCATGTCTACCGGGGAACGGGCTGCGTAAGTCCGGCGCATCGAACGGGTTGTGCGGCCGAGCGCGGCATCGGGGGCGTGAAGATCGGGCAGCGCGAGCGCGAGCGGGAGCTTTCACCCGGGGCTCGCGCGGGACATTCCGGCGGCGCAGCACCACGGGAGACCCGCTGTGCCGCGCGCACCGGGACCTCACATGGTCGCCGCGCTACCCTGTGCCGGCGGAGCGCCTGGCGCCGCGGCCTCTCGGAATGCCGGAGGGGGTGAGCACTCGTGGACGACCTGATGTTCGCACGGCTGCAGATGGCGTGGAGCCTCGGGTTCCACATCATCTTCGCCGCGGTCGGCATCGGCATGCCGCTGCTCATGGCGATCTCCGAGTACCGCTGGCTGCGGGGCGGTCGGGAGGAGTGCCGCGAGCTGACCAAGCGCTGGGCGAAGGGCACGGCGATCTTCTTCGCGGTCGGCGCTGTCTCCGGAACAGTGCTCTCGTTCGAGCTGGGGCTCCTCTGGCCGGGATTCATGAGGCACGCCGGCGCGGTCATCGGCGTCCCGTTCAGCCTGGAGGGCTTCGCCTTCTTCACCGAGGCGATATTCCTCGGCATCTATCTCTACGGATGGGACCGTGTGCGCCCGTGGGCGCACTGGTGGGCCGGCGTCGCGGTGGCCGCGAGCGGCGCGGCCTCGGCCGTCTTCGTCGTCATGGCAAACGCCTGGATGAATGCGCCGGCGGGATTCGACTTCGACGCATCGACCGGCGAGTTCTCGGAGATCGATCCCGTCGCCGCGATGTTCAACCCCGCCTGGAAGGCCGAGGTGCTGCACATGCTCCTCGCCGCGTATCTGGCGACCGCCCTCGCCGCCGCGGGCATCCACGCGCTCCAGCTTCTGCGGAGGCCCCGCAGCGCCTTCCATCGTGAGGCGCTCAGGATCACCATGGGCGTCGCGGCGGTCTGCGCCCTGCTGCAGCCGCTGAGCGGCGACTACGCGGCGAAGGTGGTCGCCGAGACTCAGCCGGTCAAGCTCGCGGCAATGGAGGGCCAGTTCGCGTCGGAGGCGTCGGCGCCGCTCCGCATCGGGGGCTGGCCCGACGAGCGCCGCGCGCGCACGCGCTTCGCGCTCGAGGTCCCGGGTTTGCTGAGCTTCCTCGCCCACGGAGATCGGCACGCCGTCGTGCGGGGGCTGAACGAGTTCCCCCGCGAAGATTGGCCGCCGGTGGCGGTGGTGCACGTCGCGTTCCAGCTCATGGTCGGGCTCGGGATCCTCATCCTGTCGGTCTCCGCGTGGTTCGTGCTCGCGGCGTGGCGCTCGCGGGGCGCGCCGCTCGGGCGGCGCCTGCTGTGGGCGATCGTGCTGTGCTCGCCGGCGGGAATGCTCGCGATCGAAGCCGGGTGGACGGTGACGGAGGTCGGCCGTCAGCCGTGGATCGTGTACGGCGTCATGCGCACGTCCGAGGCCGTAACCCCGATGCCGGGGTTGGCGGGCCCATTCTTGACGTTCGTCCTCGTGTACGTCGGGTTGGCGGCCGTGGTCGTCGCGCTGCTGGCCCGGCAGGTCAGGGCGGCCCCGGTCGCCGCCGGCGCGGAGTGAGCCCTTGCAGGTCGAGCTGCTGACAGCCTGGGCGATGATCGCGGCGCTCGCGGCGTACACGCTCCTGGGGGGCGCCGATTTCGGAGCCGGCGTCTGGGATCTCCTCGCCTCCGGCCCCCGGCGCGCGGCCCAGCGCGAGCTGCTCGCCGCCGCCATCGGCCCGATCTGGGAGGCGAACCACGTCTGGTTGATCCTGCTGATCGTGCTGCTCTTCACATGCTTCCCGCCGGCCTTCGCGGCGGTGATGACGGCGCTGCACGTGCCGGTGCTGCTCCTGCTCCTGGGCATCGTGGCCAGAGGCGCATCCTTCGTGTTCCGCACCTATACGAGCGGCACGGGCGCGGGCCAGGCGCGCTGGGGCCTCGTCTTCTCCATCGCCAGCGTGGTCACGCCGCTCCTCCTCGGGGTCGTGCTCGGGGCCGCGTCGTCCGGCCAGCTCCGTTGGCACGGCGACGCGTACCTGGGCGGGTTCTTCGCGCCGTGGCTCAGGCCCTTCCCGTGGGCCGTCGGCGTGTTCACCCTCGCGATATTCGCCTTCCTCGCGGCCACATACCTCTGTGCCGAGGCGGAGGACCCGGCGCTGCGCGAAGACTTCCGCAGGCGCGCACTGGCCGCCGGAGCCGCCGTCGCGCTTGCCGGTGGGCTGGCCTGGTGGGCCGCCGATGCGGACGCGACCGTCCTGGGGGCTCACCTGAACGCGGCGTGGTGGGGTTGGCCGCTGCGCATCGCCACCGGGCTGGCGGCGGCCGGCGCGCTGGCGGCGCTCTGGAAGCGGCGGTTCCTCGCGGCCCGGACCTGCGCCTGCGCGCAGGTCATGCTCGTCGTGCTCGGATATGGGGCGGCGCTCTTTCCGCACCTCGTGCCGCCGGACTTCACGGTCTTCAACTCGGCCGCGCCTCCGATCACGCACTTCCTGGTGCTCGGCGCGCTTGCAGGCGGCGCGGTCGTCCTTGGTCCCTCGCTGTACTTTCTGCTCAGGGTCTTTAAAGGGCAGAGGGCGTTCGCGCTGCTGGATTCAGCTGCGACGCGGACGCCGCAATCGCGGGGAACGAAGCCGACGCATGCACAATCTTCCTCATAACGTGATGAAAGCGAATTCACGGGAAAGCCCGAGGTCCGGCCGCGTCGGGGGCATATTCTGCCCATGCCACGAAGCGGGGCGAAAGGCTCGGCCGAGAGCGCTTCGGCCCGGGCGCCCGAGGGCAGACGGGAGTCGGATTGAGCACCGCCCAACTCGAAGCGCTTGCCGGAAGGCGCGTGCTGCTCGTCGAGGACACGTTCATCGTGGCCGACGAGTTGGGCAACGCGCTGCGGAGGCTCGACTGCGCCGTCGTCGGCCCGTTCGCGAGCGTGGATGAGGCGCGGCCGGCGGCAATGTCCGAGCCGCTCGACCTGGCGTTGCTCGATATCAACCTCGACGGCGAGCCGGTCTACCCGATCGCCATGCAGCTGCTGGAGCGGCAGATCCCTTTCGTCTTCCTCACCGGGTATTCGGGCGAGGCCATCGACGGCCTCTTCCGCGGCTTCCCCCGCCTGACCAAGCCGTTCGGACCGGCGGAGCTGCAGGCGGCCATGCGGGCCGCGCTCTCCGAGCGCTGAACCCCGCGGCGGACCGCGGCGCCGGCCTTCCGGCGGCGGGCCGGATCACTTCATGAAGATGAAGCCGATGATCGTCGCCGTGATCGCGACGAGCGCCGCCATGAGCGACTCGCCGGCCACCACACCCGACGCGACGGGGATGGTGTACTTCTCCGCCGAGCCCTTGTGCGCCACCGACCAAAGCCACGCGACCACCGCACCGATCGCGAAACCCAGCGCGTTGTACCACGGCACCACCCAGGCCAGGCCGAGCCCCATCGCCGAGGGAACGTACTGACGCGCCTTCGCGGGCAACGCTGCCTGGATCAGGGGCAGCGCGATCCCGACCAGCCCGCCGACGACGATCGCAAGCTGCGCAGTGTCGGGGATCGAGTGCAGGCCCTGGGTCAGGGCGCGCGCCACGGCCTCCCACATGAGCGCGGCGGGCGGGTTGAAGTTCTCCATCGTCTCCACGTTCGGCACCATGAGGTACCACGCCGGCACGATGATCAGAGTCCCGAAGAAGATGCCGAAGAACTGCGCGAGGAACTGCTTGCGCGGGTTGGCCCCGAGGAGGTAGCCGCTCTTGAGGTCGGTGAGCAGGTCGGCCGAAGCGCCGCCCGCCGCGGCCGTCGTGCCGGCCGACATCAGGTTCACCACGATATTGCCCTTGGCCAGCACGGCGTAGACGAGCTGGGTCACCTTGCCCATGGCGCCGATCGGCGTGGTGTCGGTCTCGCCGGTGGCCCTGCAGCACACCAGCGCGATCGGGTAGGTCATCACGACCGAGATCAGACCGAGCCACCAGGACATGTCGAAGGCGAGCGTCATCAGGATGACCAGGCCGATGGTGATCGGGATCATCCCGGCCACGAACCAGGTGTTGGGCACCTCGATGCTCTTCATCTCCTCGATGTCCGCGGCGGAAGCCCCCGCGGCCGCCGCGCGCCCGCCCCTGAAGGCCCGCACGATCGTCTTCCAGCCCATCGCCACGGCGGTGAGGCTCGAAAACACCATGATCGAGGTCCCGCCCCAGAGCGCCCAGTTGACCGGGTAGAAGCCGAAGCCGGTCCCCGGCTCGTTCAGGCGCGCGATGTCGCCCCCGGCGTGGATGTACGCCCCGAGCTCCTTGATCGAGGTGACGTACGACTCGTTGATGCCGTTCGGGTCGGCGCTGGCGCGGATGGCCTCGATGTACTCGGGGTGGGCGTTGAGCGTCTGCAGGTCCAGCCCCAGCATCATCGGCGCGAAGACGAAGAACAGCAGCGCCGAGCCGAGCAGCATCGAGAGCGAGACGCGCAGCCCGACGATCATGCCCGCGGCGACCAGGAGCAGGCTCGGCTCGAATCCCCAGGTCCTCACGGCGATGTTCTGGAACTTGCCGCTCAGCCACTCGCTGTTCCACGGGAGCAGCTCGGGGATGCGGAACGGCCATGCGCTCAGCCGCTCCGCGGTCTCCTCGCTCGCGCGCCCGTGCTCGTGGAGGGCCTCCACCACCGCGGGATACGTCCGGTACAGCGCCAGCGCCATGCCGCCGAAGAGGGCGATGATGAGCGCCCGGGCCTTCTGGGCCGCCTCCCGGCCCTCGGAATAGAGAGACTTGAGCGTCGTCGCCGCGGCGATGCCGCTGGGGAAGCGGAGCTGCTCGTGGTTGATCAGCTGCCGCTTCATGGGCACCGCGATGAAGACGCCCAGAGCCGCGGTCAGGAAGACGAACGGCACGAGCCAGTACCACGCGAAGTGCTCGCGCTGGATGAGCAGCAGCGCGCCGAACGCGGTGCCGATCGTCCCGCCCGTCGAGTAGCCCGCCGCGGACGCGGTGGACTGCATGCAGTTGTTCTCCAGGATCGTCATCTTGGAGAGCCGGTTGCCCGACGCGGCCCGCATCGCGTTCCAGATCACGTAGGAGAGGATGCACGCGGTGATCGCCACGCCGAAAGCCCACCCCAGCTTGATCGTGGTGTACAGATTCGAGATGGACATCGCCATCCCGAGCACGGCGCCCATCAGCACGGCCCGGAGCGTGAGCTGCGGGACGTCCGGTCCCTGGTACACGTGCGTGAACCAGTGGTGGTCCTTCTCCTCCGGCGTAGCGTCGGGCGCCAGAGCCGGGATCTCGGGTTCCGGGGCGGGGACCGGAGTCAGGGGATCGACGTTGGCGGCCATGCGCAGGGTCCTCGCGGGGCCTTCCCGGCCGCTGCGGCGTGCCGGTTGAGGCTGCGACGAAGGTACTGCCCGGGTCGGAAACAGGCAAGCCGGCGGGCCGGCGCGCGTCCGGGGACGCGGGCGCCCCACCCCCCGGGGCGTCACCGCGTGGAAGCCGAACCGATAACCTCTTCTTCAGAAGCCCGTGAGCACACCGGTTCTGCGTGGATCGCCCCAATCGGGCGCAAAGACGCAGGATTCATCGGAAATCCACGCGAAAGCCGATGCAGTCACGGCCTCTCCGGGGTACGTTGTTCCGGGCTCGTGGGAGAGCTCTGGGCCGGTTGCATCACTGGAGCATGTTTGGGCGATGGTGACGACCCGAGATCGGCGTTGCACGGTGGGTGTGCGGGCGCCGGGCGCTCGGGTCGTGCCGTCGCGCGGGCGTGCCTGGGTGCGAGCGCGGGCCCG
Organism: Phycisphaerales bacterium; assembly: GCA_035654175.1. GTDB lineage: Bacteria > Planctomycetota > Phycisphaerae > Phycisphaerales > UBA1924 > PNC22. The sequence goes on along the minus strand of DASRXL010000258.1, from coordinate 15,186 downwards.
GTGAGGCATCGAAGGGCGGAATATCGCCGCGGGCGGAGTGCCGCGGCCACAACGAGGAGCGACGGCATGCAGAAGCGATCGAAGAGCGAGCGTTTGAGGCGGGCAAGGGGGCTGGCGCTGGTGGTCGGGAGCGCCGCCGCGGGCGTGTGCGGGGGCGCGAGGGGGCAGCCGATCCTGACGCAGAACGAGGTGCTCACCCCGGCCGGAGCGACATCCGAGGACGCGTTCGGGATCAGCGTCGCGATGAGCGGCGACGCGACGGTGATCGGCGCGGCACGGGCCAACGGTTCGACCAGCGACATGGGGGCGGCATTCATCTACCGCCCCGAATCGGGCGGCTGGAACGTCACGAAGCTGACCGCCTCGAACGGCGCGCCTCTCGACCGGTTCGGCACCTCGGTCGCGATGGACGGCGATGTGGTGATCGTCGGCGCGCCGCTCAGCGACGCCGCCCTGACCAACGCGGGCGCGGCCTACGTCTACCGCTATAACGGCGTCGCCTGGATGCAGGAAGCGATGTTGACGGCGTTCGACGCGGCGGCCTCCGATTCCTATGGGGCCGCGGTCTCCGTGAGCGGCGACGTTGCGATGGTCGGCGCCCCGCAAGACGACGGACCCGTGAGCAACGCCGGCTCGGTCTATGTTTACCGATTCAACGGCGCGACATGGGCCCTGGAGACGAAGATCACCGCGAGCGCCCCCTCCTCGGGCGCGCAGCTCGGCTCGGCGGTCACGCTCGTGGGCGGCACGGCCCTCCTGAGCGCTCCCTTCCAGGGTGGGCCGGGCGCGGTGTACGTCTTCCAGGGGACGGACAGCGGCTCCGGTGTGGTCTGGGCGAGCAGCGCGACGCTGACCCCGAGCAGCCCCGAGCCGGGGCAGGAGTTCGGACGTTCTGTCGGCTTCGACGGCGAGCGGGCGATCGTGGGCTCGCCGCTGGACGACTTTGAGATCTCCGGCGGCGGCTCGATCTTCGACGCAGGTTCCGCCTCCATCTTCCGCTTCGACGGCTCGGCGTGGACGCAGGAGGCCGTGCTCGCGCGGGGCACCGCGGGCGCCCCGTCCGATTACTTCGGATACTCCGTCAGCATCTGCGGCTCGCGTGCGCTGGTCGGCGCGTACAACACCAACAGCGGCTTCGGCGCGGACACCGGGAGCGCGCACGCCTTCCTCCTCGACGGGTCTTCCTGGGTGCCCGAGGTGGACCTGACGGCGGACACCCCGACTCCGGGCAGCTTCTTCGGCTATTCCGTGGCCGTGTGCGAGCGGGCGGTCGTGGGCGCTTGGGGCTTCGTGCCGACGGGGCAGACGGGCGGGCGCTGGGGCGCCGCGTACGTGTATGAGCTCGGCCCCGCGGCGCCCGTCGATTCAGACGGCGACGGGCTGACCGACGGCGACGAGACGACGCTGCACGGCACCGACCCCTTCAACGCGGACACGGACGGCGACGGCCTCGACGACGGCGAGGAGATCGGCGCCTACGCGACCGACCCGCTCGCCGCGGACACCGACGGCGACGGCCTGAGCGACGGCGACGAGATCTCGCTCCAGGCGTTCGGCAACTGCCCGAACCCGCTGCTGGCCGACAGCGACAGCGACGGCCTGCCGGACGACATCGAGGTGCTCTTCGAGCCGGCCCTCGACCCGTGCGATGCCGACTTCGATAACGACGGGCTCAGCGACGGCAACGAGAGCCTCGCCGGAACTGATCCCGCGATCCCCGACACAGACGGCGACGGGCTGCTCGACGGCACCGAGGTGGACATGGCGCAGAGCGCGGGCGGCACGTGCCCGGACCCGCTCACGGCCGACAGCGACTCCGACACTCTGCTCGACGGCGCGGAGCTGACCGCCGGAACGAGCCTCTGCGCCGCCGATTCTGACGGCGACGGCTCTGACGACGCGAACGATCCGACGCCGCTCGAGCCCGGCGTGAGCTCCGGCGTCATCGAAGAGTGGCTGCGCCTCGGGGCCGAGGGAACGCTCGACCTGGATCTCGCCCTCTTCGACGCGCCGAACAACAACGCCGCGAGAGGCCGCCGGCTGGTGACCGCGGTCGGTCTGGGTCTTGCGGCGAACGCGACCAGCCGTGGCCGCTTCCAGCTGGCAATCCTGGAGCTCGAGCTCCTGCTCCGCCGGCTCGACGACGAGCCGTCGCCGCGGGACTGGATGGTGCCCTCGGCCGAGAAGACGCAGCTGCGCCAGGACATCGAGCTGGCGATCAGCTGGCTGTACTACGAGCTGCAGTAAACCCTGAACGCGGCGAACGACGCCTGAGCGGGCGGGCCTGAAGGCCCGCCCGCTTGTCTTTGGCATTCCCCCGGGCCCCGGGTGGCGAGTGTTCACCCGCGAGAAATCGGTCGAGCCTCTCCGATCTGCCAAATTGACCGGAGGAGATCCGCGACCTCGTCAACGTGACATTCACACCTCGGGGCCTCGTCGTGCATCCGGCTGGCATCCCCTTTGCCTGTCTGCGGGAGCCACGTCTCGTGGCGTGCGTTGCTTTCAATCGAACTCCGTTTGAGATTGAGGAGGTAACCATGCTCACCACGTTGCTCCGTGACTCAGCCTTCGACAGGCTCTCGCGCGAGATGGACAGGCTTCTCGCGGCTCCGGCCCTCGCATGCAGCGGCTGCTCTCCGGCGATCCCCTCCGCCCAGACCCGCCCGGGCGTGAATCTGTGGCGCGAAACGGACGCGTTCGTCCTGGAAACCGAGATACCCGGCTTCCGGCGCGAGGATGTCGAGATTCTCGCGACAGCCGACGGCGTGACCCTGCGGGGACACCGGGAGACGAGCCATCCGGAGGGCGCAACGCCCCTCCGCGTCGAGAGGATGACCACGCGATTCGAGCGGACGTTCCGCCTGCCCGTCGAGATCGACGCCGACGCTGCCGACGCGTCGATGCAGAACGGTGTGCTGCGGGTGCGGCTGCCGTTCGCGGCTGTCGCCCGCCCGCGCCGGATCCAGATCGGCGGGCCCACGCCGGCCGAGTCGCCGAAGGCCCTTCCCGACGGCGGGGAGTCGTCCAAGCCCTCGAAGAGCTGATCCGTCCGGCAGCGGCGGCGGCTTTCCGCACGCTTTCGCGCCCGGCGACTGCGGGGCGCAGATGTCGAGCGGCGTGCGTTCGCGTGGCGCCGCTCCATTCCGATGAGATGTCCTGAGATGTCCGGGGCCCGCAAACTCGCGCGCTCCGGGCCAGCGTAAGGAGTCATGAGCATGACCGGCACGAATCGCAGCATGCAGGAAGCGATGCATACCGCCGGACGCGGCGCCTCGCAGGAGCGGACCGCGAGCGGCGAGAAGCAGGGGGAGATGACGTATTGCCCCCCCATGGATGTGTTCGAGTTCGATGATCGGTACGAGGTGCACGCCGAGCTGGCGGGGAGCGCTCCCGACCAGATCAACGTGACCGTGGGAGAAGGCGTGCTCACGATCGAGGCGCGCGTGCCCGCGAGGTACGAAGCGGGAATCCAGCCGCTCGTTCGTGAATACGGCGTCGGCGATTACCGGCGGCAGGTGCGACTCGGGACCGACGTCGACAGCGAGAAGCTCGAGGGCCGCTACGCGGACGGCGTGCTGCTCCTCACGCTTCCCAAGCGCGCCGAGCAGCGGCCCCGGCGGGTTCTCGTCTCGGGCGGCTGATCCCTGCGGAAAGTGTCCGCCGCCTTCCCGGGCGGCGGTCGCCTTTCAGGCACCCGAAGCCCGAGCCATAGGAGTTGCACGATGCAGAGCACGACCCCCTTCCGGACCGCCGCGGTCCTGGCGTTCTCCGGCCTTTCGCTCCTTTCCAGCCCGCTCCTGGCGCAGCGCAGCGCGAGCGAGGACGAGGTTTCGCAGGCGCTCGCCACGGCCGACAATCTCTCCATCGCGTTCGAGCACGCCGCGAGCGTCGTGGCGCCGTCGGTGGTCAACGTGCGATCGGCGGTGCGCGTGGAGCCAAGCGGGAGCCTCGGCATGCAGCCGCTCCCGGACGATCTCGGCCACTCGCCCTTCGGCGATTTCTTCGGGGATGAGTTCTTCGAGCGGTTCTTCGCCCCCGGGCAGGCGCCCCAGCAGGGCTTCGTGCGCGAGGGGCAGGGCAGCGGCTTCGTCGTTTCCGAGGACGGATACATCCTCACCAACAACCACGTGGTGCAGGGCGCGGCGGAGGTGACCGTGCAGCTCCGCGACGATCGTGAGTTCCGCGCCGAGGTCGTGGGCGCCGACCCGAGCACCGACCTGGCCCTGCTCAAGATCGACGCGTCGGGGCTCACACCGGCGCGGTTCGGCGATTCGGACGCGCTGCGCGTCGGCGAATGGGTGGTCGCGGTGGGCAACCCCTTCGGCCTCGAGTCGACGATCACAGCCGGCATCGTGAGCGCGACCGGACGCACGCGCGTGGGCATCGTGGACTACGAGGACTTCATCCAGACCGACGCCGCGATCAACCCCGGCAACAGCGGCGGCCCGCTCGTCAACCTGCGCGGCGAGGTTGTCGGCGTGAACACCGCGATCGCCACGCGGACCGGCGGCAACATGGGCGTGGGCTTCGCCATCCCCAGCGGCCTGGCCGAGTCGATCATGGAGCAGCTGCGCGACAAGGGCTCCGTCACCCGCGGGTGGCTCGGCGTCGCGATCCAGGACTTGAGCGAGGGGCTCGCGGAATCCTTCGGCTTCGAGAGCGGCGACGGCGTGCTGGTGTCGCAGGTCCAGGAGGGCAGCCCGGCCGAGGACGCGGGGCTCGAGCCCGGAGACATCATCACGAAGTTCGACGGCAGGGAGCTGACCGGCATGGACCAGCTGCGCCTCCGCGTTGCGAATACCGACCCTGGGTCGGAGGTCGAGCTCGAGGTCTTCCGCGACGGCAAGCCGCGCACGGTGGAGATCGAGATCGGCGAACTCGGGTCGAGCCCCCTCGAGCCCGCCTCCCCCTCGCAGAACCGCGAGCTCGGCCTCGGCCTGCGCGATCTCGACGAGCAGACCGCGGCCCGGCTCGGGGTGGACCTGCAGCGCGGCGCGGTGGTGACGGCGGTCGAGCCGCTCGGCGCCGGCGCACGCGCCGGGCTCCAGGTCGGCGACATCATCACGGAGGTGCAGGGCGAGCGGGTGGCCGGCGTCGCCGACTTCCGCAGGCTGCTGCGCGAGCACGATCTTGCGGAAGGCGTCCGATTGACCGTGCGCAGCGGCTCGGCCCAGCGATTCGTGTTCCTGCGGGCGCAGGGCGGCGAGGACTGAGCCGCCACAGCCATGGTGCGGGGCTCGCGGCCGCCGCGATGTCCGCGTGGTGAGTGGCGCGGACCATAGGCGGCCGCGGGCGGCTCGCCGGCGTCAGGAGTTCCGCCTCGCCGCCCCGAGCTGGTCGAGAAGCGCGGCCTGGGCCGGCAGGATCTTGCTCCTCGCGACCTCGATCGGGAACCACTCCAGCCGATCGATCTCCGGGAACGCCCCGCGCCTGCCCGACCGCGGCGGCCACTCCAGGGTGAATGTGTCGCTCCGGAACCCGGATGGGTCCAAGTCCTGCTCCACAGCCCAGGCGTGCACCACCTTCCCGCCTCGCTGGCGGATCGACCCGAGCGGGATGCACCCCTGCGCAGGCTCGAATCCTGTCTCCTCGCGGAACTCCCGCCGGGCCGCGGCGAGCGGGTCCTCCCCGGCCATGAGCTCCCCTTTCGGGATCGACCAGGCGCCATCGTCCCGCATCGCCCAATAGGGACCGCCGGGATGCGCCAGCAGCACTTCCAGCCGAGATCCGCGCTCGCGGAAGAGAAGCAGCCCTGCGCTCGCCGTCGCCATGCGTGCCCCGCTCGGGATTCCGGCGCAGGCGTCTCGGCGCCGCTCCGCCCGGGTTGTGTCACTCCGCGTGCACAAGACCCAGCAGGATCCGCGTCGGGTCCCCTATCGAGCCGAGCTTGTCGAACAGCGGCAGCCCTCGCAGGTCTTCGGGGATTGTGCGCGCGTCGTACCCGGTCATGAGGACGACCGGCACCGCCCGCGCGGCCAGCGCGCGTGCGAGGGGAAAGGTATAAACCCCGTCGAGGTCCACGTCCAGGATAGCGATGTCGAAGGCGCCGCCCTCCGCGAGCTCCGTCGCCTGCGGCAGCTTCGCGGCGGGGCCGACGATCGCCGCCCCGTGATCCATCAGCCTGTCGCACAGAGCCATCGCGACAGGGGCTCGGTCCTCGACCACCAGCACCCGGATTCCTTCCAGATCGCGGTCCACAGTGACAACCCTCCCAACCATGCGGGCGGATCAGCGAGAATCTTCGGATGGTACTTGGGCGCGCGTCCGCCAAATACACGCCCTCACCGGATTTGCCCTTTTTAACCCGAGGCTTTGCGCACGCACCCATCGCGCTACGCCATCGCGGCCGCCTCCGCCGTCCAGGGAATCCGGATCGTGCACCGCATCCCTTCGGGGCGGTACTCGGTCGTGAAGCCGCCCTCGAGCTGGTACGACACCGTGCGCTCCAGCACCTTGGTTCCGAAGCCGCTCCGCGTCGGCGGCTCGCACGGGGGGCCGCCGTCCTCCGCCCAGCCGATGACGAGCATCTCGCCGTCGTCGGTCGGCTCGAGAGTCCACCGCACGGAGACACGCCCCGCGCTCGAGGACAGCGCCCCATACTTCGCGGCGTTGGTGCTGAGCTCGTGGATGACCATGTGGAGCGCCATCGCCGCGTCCGGCCGGATCATGAGCGCCGGACCGTCCAGCCGAAGCTGCTCCGGCCGCTGCACGCGTGACTCCAGCTCGATGCGTACGAGGTCCTCGAGCCAGGCGCCGGTCCACTCCGACCGCGTGAGGAGGTGGTGCGCCTTGGAGAGGGATCGGAGCCTCTCGCTGAACGAGACCATGAACGCTTCTGGGTGCGTCGCGTGGCGGAACGTCTGCTCGGCGATCGCCTCGACCACGGCGAGCGTGTTCTTCACCCGGTGGTTGAGCTCGGCCATCACGAACCGCATCTGCTCCTCGTGGCGCTTGAGGTCGGTGATGTCGAGCACGGTGCCGACGACCCGGACCGGGAATCGCCGACCGTCGTCCTGCGCGAAGATCGTGTGCCCCGCCGCGCGCAGCCAGCGGACCTCGCTGTCCTCGAGCCGGATGCGGAACTCCACCTCATGGCGGCCGGCGGTGTCCGGTCCGGCCCACGCCCCCATCAGCTCGGAGAGCCGGCCCTCATCGTCGGGATGGATGACCCGCCGCAGGATCGGCTCCGGCCTCACCGGCCCGTCTCCGTGCACACGCAGAAGCTCCCGGAGCCGATCCGACAAGATCGCGGTCCCCGTGCGCGGGTTGTAGTCGTACGTGCCGAAGCCGGTGGCCTCCGCCGCGAGGCGCAGCCGCTCCTCGCTCTCGCGCAGGCTCTCTTCCGTGAGCTTCAGGCGCGTGTGGTCGCGCATCACCTTCGTGAAGCCGGTCACGCTGCTGTGCTCGTCGCGGATCGCGCTCGTGATCCCCAGGGCGTAGAAGCGCTCGCCGTTCCTGCGCCGGAGCCAGCGGTCGTTGCTGGCGGCGCCCTCCTTCGCCGCCTGCCCCAGCTCGCGCTCGGGGATGCCGGCCTGCAGGTCTTCGGGCATGAAGACCTCCGGGGTGAGGTCCCGCCCGACGAACTCGCGCTCCGTGTAGCCGAGCACGCGCTGCACGCCCTCGTTCCAGGTGAGCGGCCGCCCGTCCAGATCGATCCGGAAGATCGCGTAGTCCTTCACCTGCGAGACCAGCTCGCGGAACTGCTCCTCGCTCTTGCGCAGGGCTTCCTCGGCCGACTTGCGGGCGCTGATGTCGATGAGCGTGAGCACGACGCCCTCGATCCTGTCGTCTGCCGTGCGGTAGGGGCTGACGCGCGTCATGAACCACCGGCCCCGCTCGCCCTGCACCTCGCGCTCCCGCGGCGCGAGCCGCTCGAGCACGCAACGTGCGTCCTCGTCGAGCTCGGGGTAGCCGATCCGGCTCGTGAAGTCCGACAGCGGGCGGCCCTGGTCCGTCGCGCGGATATTGAAAAGGTCCACCACCTGCGGCGTGAACCGCACGATGCGGAGCCGCCGGTCCAGGAACAGAGTGGCGATCTCCGTCGAGACCAGGAGGTTCTGCAGGTCGGACGAGATCTGGCTCAGCTCCTCCACCCGGTGGGTGTTCTCCTGGTTCACCGTCACCAGCTCCTCGTTCATGCTCTGGAGCTCCTCCTTGGAGGTCTCCAGCTCCTCGAGCGTCGAGCGCAGCTCCTCGTTGGCGCTCTGGAGCTCCTCGTTCGAGGCCTGGAGCTCCTCCTGCGTCGTCTCGTATTCCTCGATGATCCCCTGCAGCCGCTGGCGCGAGAGGTCGAGCTCGGCCTCCAGGTCGGCGACGGTGGCGCCGGCCACTTCGTCCGGCCCCCGCTCCGACGCGTCGCGGGGCTCTTCGGCCTCGTCGAAGATCACGAGGAAGAAACCCTCGAGGTCCGGGTCCGCCGCGGGGCGCACGCGGATCACCACGCGCCGGCGCACGCCCTCCAGCTCGATCTCCACCGGCTTGGTACGGTACATCCGCCGGCCCTCGGCCGCGGCGTGGAGCGCGGCGCGGAGATCAAGCCGCAGCGGCTCGCGCACCAGCTTGAACACGTTGTCCGTCCGCTCCCCGCCGGGCACCCGGAGGAACTCACCGGCATGTGCGGAGTAGTGCACGATGTCGTGCCGGTCGTTGACCAGGATGCTGGGCGGGGCGTAGCGCTCGACCATGCGGGCATGGAGAGCACCGTAGCTCAGCGGCTGGTCTGCCGGGGGGCTGCGCGGGTCGGGACGTGCCCCGGCGAGGCCCGTGGCAAGCAACGGGAGCCGCGTCTGGCGCGCCGGCACTGTGCGCCGACGGAAGAGGCACGCCCGCTTGTCCTCGCACTGGAAGAGCTCGCTCTGCTCGGCTGATTCCGACCGCCCGAGGAGCAGAAGCCCGTCCTGGCGCAGCGCGTAGTGGAACATCGCGAAAACATCGAGCTGCACGGAGCGCTGCAGATAGATCAGCACGTTGCGGCAGGTGATGAGATCCAGGTGCGAGAACGGCGGGTCCCTGAGCAGGTCGTGCGGGGCAAAGATCACCCGCTCGCGAACCTCCTTGCGGACGCGGTACGCGTCCTGCTCCTCGGTGAAGAAGGCGTGCAGGCGCTCGGGCGAGATCACGGACGCGATCGACCCGGGGTACAGCCCCTCGCGCGCGGCGACCAGCGAGGCGCCGTGCAGGTCGGTCGCGAAGATCTGGAAGCGCGGCTCCGCGCCGCGCCGCGCCGCCTCCTCCAGCAACAGGATCGCCAGCGAATACGCCTCCTCGCCGGTCGAGCACCCGACACTCCAGATCCGAAGAGCCTCCGCGTCCGGACGCCGGCTCAATAGGCGCGGGATCACGTCCTCGGCCAGCCGGTCGAACACCTCGGCGTCGCGGAAAAACTCGGTCACCGTGATGAGCAGGTCGTCGAAGAGCTTGCCGACCTCGTCGCCGTGCAGCTGGAGAAAGTCGAGGTACTCCTGCATCACCTCGATCTCCCGCAGCTGCATCCGCCGGCGGATGCGCCGCAGGACAGTCGAACGCTTGTACGAGCCCAAGTCGTGCCCCGTGCGCGACCGCACCAGAGCCAGGATCATCTGCACCGCCCTGTCGAGGTCGTCGTCGCCATCGCGCGCGTCCTGCACCGATACCCGCGGACGCACCCGCGCGATCTTCAGGATGTGCTCGGGCATCTCCTCCAGCGTGAGCACCAGGTCCACCAGCCCCGAGGCGATCGCATTCCGCGGCATGCCGTCGTACTCGGCCTCAGCCGGCGATTGGGCGATCGTCACCCCGCCCTTCTGCTTGATCCAGCGCAGGCCCAGCGTTCCGTCGGAGCCCGTGCCGGTCAGGACCACGCCGATCGCGCTGGAGTCATGGGTTTCCGCAAGCGTACGGAAGAAGTGATCGATCGGCGCCCGCTCGCGCCGCTGCTGTTCAAGCTCCGAAAGCCGCAGGTGTGTGTCGATCGTTTCCAGATTCGCGTTCGGCGGGATCACGTACACGCGGTTCGGCTCGAGCGGCACGGATTCCGAGACCTGCTGCACCGGCATCGCGCAGTGCGGCTGGAGCACCTCGGTCAGGTGGCTCTGGTGAGACGGCGAGAGATGCATGACGACGACGAATGCGACCCCGGGATTGGCGGGCATCGAGGAGAACAGCCTCCGCAGCGCCGCCAGCCCGCCCGCCGAGGCCCCGATCCCCACGATGGTCGGGCCGGAGGCCCCATCGCCATGAGGCGGCGACGCCGGCTCGCCGGGCATGGACTGGCCGTACTCACTGGGTGTCGTGTGCATGAGCCTCTCAGTTGCGCGATTGTACCGATTCGCCAAGCTCGCGCACCGTCATGCGCGCACACCCCCAAGCGAGACTCAACATGAGGGCCGCTTTATGCGCCCGCAGCCCCCCACGGGCTTGTCAGAGGCGCGCGCCCACCCTCAGCGAGGTCGCGGACAAGGCTGAGCGGGCCTTCACATCCGGTTCAGTGGCACGTCACGGGCGCGAGTTCTCATAGGGCGACGGCCGCGCCGGCCCGGCCGCGATCGCCGGGAAAGGACTCGCCGAGATGATCAGGACGCCCCGGGAACAGCTCGCGCATTTCCTCAGCGACATGTACTCCGTCGAGCTGCAGGCGCTCGTGCAGATGGAGCGCGCGCCCGAGCTCGCCGGCGATCCGGCGTTCGCCGACGATTTCCGAGTGCACCGAGCGGAGACGGAGCGCCACGCCGAGATCGTGCGCCGGCGGCTCGAGGCCGCGGGCGGAGCGCCCTCCGCGACAAAGGACGCCGTCATGAAGCTCGGCGGCTGCGCCTTCCTGCTCTTCGCGAAGGTCATGCCGGAGACTCCGGGCCGCCTGCTCGCGCACGCCTACTCGTACGAGGCCATGGAGTGGGCCGGCTACGCGATGCTCGAGCGGTTCGCGATGCTCGCCGGCGACGACGCCACCGCCGCCGCGGCGAGCGAGATCGCCGCCGAAGAGCGCCGCATGATGGAGCGCCTCGAGCGGCGCTTCGACGCCGCGGAGCGCCTCTCGCACGAGAAGGCGGCCACCGGGCGCACGGGTCGGCAGGACCTGCACGAGCACGTCCGCATCCACCTCGCCGAGGCGCACGCGCTCGAGGCCCAGAGCACGCAGTTGCTCGAGAAGAGCGGCCACATCGCCGGAGACCCGCACCTCGCCGACCTCTACCGCGAGCACCTCACCGAGACACGCGACCAGGCCCGCCTGCTCGAGGCTCGCCTGCACGCCCTCGGCGGCGACCGCTCCGGCCTCAAGGACGCGACCCTCCGCCTCGGCGGCTGGAACTGGGGCCTCTTCTTCCAGGCCCAATCCGACACCCCCGCCAAGCTCGCGGCGTTCGCCTACGCGACCGAGCACCTCGAGATCGGCGCCTACGAGCTCCTCCGCCGCACCGCCCGCCGCGCGGGCGACCTGGAGACCGAGCACCTCTGCGAGAGGATCCTCGCGGAGGAGCGGGGGATGGCGCACCGACTGGCCGCGAGCTTCGATCTGGCCGCGCGCGCGACGCTCGGGCCCGTGGAATCGTCGGCCAGCTGAGGCACCCAACTCGCGCATCGCATCCGGTCCGAGGGCGCACCGGTAGGCTCAAGCCGTCGCCTCAGGAGTCCGGGACCTTCCCGGCCTCGATATCCGCCCGGACCCGCTTCAGCGCCGGCCGCTCTATGTTCGCGCCGGTAAAGCCGCCGGTCGTCGGAGCGGCCGGTAGACAGACCCACCCCTCGCAGCCTGGCTGGCGATGGACGCCTCGCCGCTCTCGCGCTGGGCGTCGAGGGTGTTGAACTCCTGCTCGAGCCCCTCCTCCGTGCTCTTGCGCGTGTAGATCGCACACCTGAAGGCGGAGACGGCGGGACGGGCTGGCGCTGGCCGTCGGCTCATAGAACCTCCGCGTGCTTGGGGGCCTGAATCCCGAAGAACAGGTACCCTTTCCAGTGCGGCCCGGCGACGGCTTGGGCCACCGCCGAGAGCGAGCGGTAGACCGTCCCCTCGTAGTCGAACGCGTTCGGCAGCACCCGGACGCGGATCGTGCGGCCCCGGTACTCCCGCGTCAGCAGAGCCCCGGGCATGGGCAGCCGCTCGTCGGGCGGGACATCGAGGCGGTGAGTCGCCACGGGTTCGTGCGCTGCCCGCTCCCGCGCGGCGGGTGTGCGGGCCGGGCCGGGAGCGCGCAGCCGGCGTCGGTCGCGATTTCCAGCGCCCGCCGCCGAGCGCGCTCGGAGAGGCCGCCCTCGGCGTCGGCCTGGATGCGCCAGGCGATCCTGCGGACGAGGTAGTCCTTGTGGCCTGACCGCGTCTGCTCGCCGAAGACTTCGGCGTACTTCCGGCGCAGCTCGGTCACGCTCATGCGCCGCAGCTCGCTCACCATCTGACCGACGTTTAAGGCCAAGCACCTCCTCCTTTCTCTCGCCGTTAACCGGCGACCCCATCAAGCGGGAACGGAGCGACGAGTTCAAGGCGTGTGGCCAAGGATTCCTCCAGATTCTGCGGCGATGCGATAATGCCATACCGCCTATGAAGCCGCACGACGCCTCGGGCGAGGATGCTGGCGATCTCGTCGAGCCGCTGGTCAGCCGTCACGTCTGACGAATCGGTCGGGTCCAGGCGCAGTGACATCGTGCACTCCGTCCGGAGATGCTCACCGTGACCGTCCGTGGATGGTCAAAGTGATCGAGGATCGTTCGCCGGGCTGTTAACCGCAGCCCGCTACTGGATACCTACGCGATGGGATTCCGAAGTCGCGCGCCGGAGCGGCGAGAGCAACCCCGGTGTCAAACGCTCGATCGCACCGTTTCGATGCCTCACATCACCTCACAGCGGCGAGTTCCTTCAGCAGCGGCCGATCCAGGTTGTGCGGATTTGCCAATGCCGCGAGCACTTCAGAGCGCATTGACCGATTGGGAAGCCAGACTTCACTCAGCTTGCCCCCAAGGGTTGACGCAACGCGTTCGCGCTGGATAACTTGCAGCACGCGCCCCGCGATGGCTCGCTCCTTCCCGCCGAGTCCTCGAAGCAACGCGCTCTCGCGCCGACCATGACCGCGCTGCAAAAAGAGTTTACGAAGCATGGTGAGGCCCACTCTCACGCCGAGCGGGATTGGCAAGCTGCGGATATCCGTGTTCGTGGCGACCGATGATTCAAAGCGATCGAACTGGCAGTCGGGAGAGAACAGGGTGCTGTCGAGGTCGGCCGGTCCAACGGCACCCTCGACTGATTCGAAGGCGCATCGCTTGAACACCGGTCGATGAACAGAAGAGCTAGGTTTGGAATACAGTAATCTGCAGACGTAACAGTCCTCAAGCATTGCATGTGACAGTACGAGTGCATCATCGCTGATCGAGACTTCCTCAATCTCAAGTCCGCCGATGGTCACATTCGATTGATCCAGGGACAGCCCGAGCCTGCTCGCAGCTGTCAGCAGTTCCCAGGCGAGGATGCTTCCCCCGACCGCGTGTCTTGCACACTCCTCGGTTGCAGCCTGAACCAATCCGACCTTGAGGCCTTTGCTCCGAATCTGCTCAGCGAGCACGTCAATGCCTGCGTCGGACAAGACGTACTTCCAAGATGGGAAGTCCGCGGAGTATGCTTTGCATGAGTCGAAAGGAGAAATCGCCAGCTGCGCGACGAACTCCGCCCGCGCGGTATCTGCAATCTCTGGATCGACAAACATCCGGCTCTGGGTCTCGGCATCTCCCGGAGCAAGAAGTGGATTCTTCGCAAGGCCCAGCCCGGGAAGCCTCTGCAGTTGTACTACGCCGCGTTCATCCGGCTCGCGTCCACACACGTCGGCAAAAGTTCGCCATACCTCGTCGGGACCGAGGGGACCAAGGCCGTCCGATGATTGACGGGCTCGGCTCGCGAGACGCTGAAGGACTTGCCGCAACTCGTCTGGTTCGATGTTGGCCTGCTTCGACTCACGTTGGCAGATACGGTCAAGCAAGATGGGCCACGCCCTTGCGGGCGGCTCGTCGCGCCCGACCGCGACGACATCATCGAGAAGCCCCGATGTGGCCAAATAGCCCAGAAGCAGTGGTCGCGATGGCAGCCACTCGGGAAGCTGTGAAGTGAACCCATGACTCTTAAGGAACACTTTAATCTGTGCGTCCGTGAACTCGTTGAGCATCAGACTGGATGTCTTGAGTCTGGTCGCGAGGCATTTCCGGAGCTCCTGATCAGTGTCGAAGTAGTGTGTCCGTCCGGTAGTCACGACGGGCACACTGGCTGGAGTCTCGGTCACGAAATTACGGATCAGCTCCGTTGCCGAATATCGAGCATTGCGCAAGTGCTTGCTGCTTCCGATCGGCTTTGCGGTTGCTAACTCATCGAATCCGTCAAGCATCGGAACCGCGTAGCCGGCTCGCCACGCGCGCACAAGGTGATCTGCTCTCGCTCCGAAGCCGATTAAGTCGGCGTGCCGTTGAAGAGCTTCGTGAGGCCGCACCTGTCCGTGATGATCCCTGAGGTTCAAGACCATTGGGAATCGCGTGGTCGCCCCCTTGCGCGCCTGTCCCGACAACTGACGAAACGCCTCACGAAGCGTCATGCTCTTGCCAGCCCCGAAGTCCCCGAGAAGCACAAAGAACCGATCCTGCTCGCCGCTCGCGAGGAGCCGACGGCAAAGCTCCTTGACGCTGACAATGGTACCCGAATCTCGGTCAACCATGTCAAGAGCGACGTACTCGGTCGTGTCACTCGTGTCGCCGGTGACGGGATCCGCGATGCTGCCGAACGGCGCCCTTGTCACGCAGCCCGAGATACTCATTCACATCGATCAGCTTGCGTCGGAACTCCTCGAAAGAGACTGCTGCGAGGTCAGCGGGTGTCAGTTGATGCCGACGGAGTGTCGCGTCGTACTCTTTACGCTGCTCGGGCGATAGACCGTCTCGGACGACCCACCATGCCTTGACGATTCGGTCTCGGGTCGTCAGCTTTCGCTTCCGGTGGAGTTCCACGAGCTTCGACAGGTCCTGCTTTGCCTTTTCCAGTTTCTTGGACACAGTCGCTTCGAGCAAGTGAACGGCGTCATCGGACTCGTACACGCCGTCACGCTCTCGTCCATCAACCAAAGCTGAACCGCCATACGCCGAAGGCCAGAGGCTCTCCGCGACACGGCGGACATCGGCTTCAAAAACACGCTGCTCATCCTGGGGGCTGACCTGTTCCATTGGCCCGTAGTCTACGGAACGGAG
>DASRXL010000257.1:0-13256 GCA_035654175.1 Phycisphaerales bacterium | reverse complement strand
CGACAAGCCCGGAGACCACCCGCACCTCCGGCAGCTCCGCGGGCGCGAGGGCCATCTCCGCCTCGCTGTACACCCGCTGCTCACGCGCGCACAGCCACAGCCCGGGGTAGCTCTGCCCCGTCCCGGCCTCCTTCATGAACTGCGCCGCCTGCGCATTGGTCATCCGGCCGAGCGCCACGAGCGCCACCGCCGCCGCCGTAGGTCCGCGGTGCTTGCCGTGGTGGCAGTGCACGTACACCGGCCCGGGCATGCTCTCAATCGCCTTGGCCACTCCGAGCACCTGCTCCGGCCCCATCCCGTCGTAGCCGATCGGCACGTGCACGTACCGCATCCCGTGTGCGTGGGCCAGTTCGATCTCCGGGCGCGCTCCATCGACGCTCACGACCGTCTGCACGCCCATTGCCGCGAGCGACGCGAACGCCTCCTCGCTCTCCGGGCCAGACCCGCTGAAGACCCCCTTGGAGACTGCAAACACGTTGTGGAGCCCGGGCGCGAGGTCGCCGATGCCCACCGCCGCCGCGGCGATGGTCGCGGACGCCGCGCTTGTGGGCCCCGAACTCTCGCCGGCCGCGATCTCCTGGCGCGGCGAACATCCAACGAGCGCCGGCGGCAACCCCCCCACAATCACGACGAAAAGAACGGCCCGGCGGCTGGTGTATCTCCCCATTGCCCACACCATACCGCCGGACCGGTTCGCGGGTTCCGGTGCGCTCCCCCCGGAAGGCGCACTCCGTGTGCAGCGACTGCCACGCGTCCTGCTCACGCCGTCGCCACGGAATCTCTCAAGCCGCGGGAAGGGCGCTCAGACCAGGGCCACCGTGCCGTACAAGCGGTCCCCCGCGTCTCCGAGCCCCGGCATGATGAACCCACGCTCGTTGAGCGCCCGATCCACGGCCGCCGTGTAGATCGGCACCTCCGGCTCCACCCCGTGCACGCGCGCGATCCCCTCGGGCGCCGCGACCAGGCACATGACCCGCAGGTCCGTCGCCCCGGCCTCACGCAGCATCTTGAGGGCCGCCACGGCCGAGCCGCCGGTCGCGAGCATCGGGTCCACCAGGATCACCGGCCCTGCGTCAAGGTCTCGCGGCAGCTTGTTGAGGTATGCCTTAGGCTGGAGCGTGTGCTCGTCCCGGGCCATGCCCAGGTGTCCGACCCTCGCCTCCGGCATCATCTCCATCACGCCCTCGGCCATGCCCAGGCCCGCGCGAAGCACCGGCACCACCGTGATCGTCCCGTGCAGCCGCACGCCCCACGTCCGCTCGAGCGGCGTTTCGATCTCCACCGGGCAGGTCGGGAATCGGCGCGTGACCTCGAAGACCATGAGCCCGGCCATCTGATACGTGAGCGCCCGGAAGGCGCGCGAGCTGGTGTCGCGGTCGCGCACCCACGTGAGCTTGTGCTGGATGAGGGGGTGGTCGAAGACGATGACGTTCGGGAGCGCTGCGGGCATGGCAACAGCCTACAGGCCCCGAAAGGGCTCGCTTCCGCCCGGCGCATCGCCGGCCGCGCCCGGCTACGCGCCGATCGCCTTCCGGGCGGCCCCCTCCACCGGCATGCGGGCCTGGAGCTGCGTCGCAAGGCTGCGCCGGGCGTCGGCCCAGCGCATCACCCGCACGCCGACGGGCAAGCGGGGGAGCATGGCCTGGTCGGCGAGCGGGGCGACGACAACAAGCGTGCCAGGCTCGTAGGGTCCCTCGATCGCAGCGCCGGGGAGCCGGTCGTCGCGCGGGCGGACGGCGATCCCTCGCTCGCGCGCCAGGCGCTGGATCACACGCCCGTTCTTCCCCATCGCGCCCACGACATCGATGATGCGTTTGCCGATCGGGATCGTGTCCAGCAGGCGGGTGGCGACGGCGTCGGGCTGCACGGCCTCCTGCAAGAGCGCCGAGAGCGCCTCGCCAAGCCGGTCTTCCATGCCGAGCACGGTCCACCACGCACGGGCCCGCGGCAACCACGCGCCCGCGGCGGGCCCGAGATCGTCGGGCCCGAGGCCATGGCCGAAGACGAGCGACCACCATGCGCCGCGTCCGAGCTCGTCGGCTGTCCAGACCCCCGGCCCGCCGAGGTTCTCGCGGAGCATCGCATGGGCCGCCCCCTGGGTGGGATCATCGTCGTCGAGGGCGGCGTTGGTCGCGTAGAAGAGCGCGATCGAGCGTCTGGCCGACTCGGTAGCCCCCGCGTGCCTCTCCAGGACGCCGAGGGCGGTCCGCGCCATCATGCCCGGGTTTTTACTCAGGCTGCCCCGGCGCACGCGGTACGCCGCGACGGTCTCGTCGATCCCCGACCAGCGGACCCCGCTTGCCGCGAGGCGCAGCCACAGGTCGTAGTCGCGGACAAACCGCTCCGACGGATCGAACGGTGCGGCCGGGAGCAGGGTCTTGCGGATGATCTGAGAGTGCGGGGCGATGCGGTTGCCCTCGCGGAAGTGCTCGGGCCCGACAATCGACCCGGGCACGGGCATGCGCACCCCGAGAGCCCGCCCGTCGCCCGAGTGCACCGTCCACGAGCCGCAGGCGGCGCCCAGCCCGCTCCATTCCGCGGCCTCGACCAAGGCCGCGAGCGCCCGGGGCAGGAGCCAGTCGTCGGCGTCGAGGAAATGGATGTAACGGCCGGCCGCCTCGCGCAGACCCCGGTTGCGGGCCGCGGCGGCGCCCTGGTTGACCTGGCGCAGCACGCGGATGCGTGGATCCCGCCAGGCGAAGTCCGCGGCGATCGCGGCGCTGTCATCTGTGGAGCCGTCGTCCACCACGACGAGCTGCCAATCCGAGAGTGTCTGGGCAAGGACGGATCGCAGGGCTTCGGCGATCGTCCGCTGATCGTTGTGCATCGGGACGATCACGGTGACCAGCGGCATGGATTCTCTCCCTCACGAGCGCCCGCCGCGCCGGCTCGGCCGGATCGGCAGTTATTGCAGATCGGTCCTTAGGATCACCGATCTCCGCATTTCAGATGCGCGCCGAGACCCAGCCCGGCGACAATCCCATCGCGGACGCCCTGGTGCTCGTGCTGAGCGCAGGGCTTGCGCTGCGCGATTGGGAAACGGCCGGCATTCTCGGGCGCGAGGCCGCGTTATACCAGCGACTTGCGCGCAGGTACGGCCGTCTCGTCGTTGTCAGCGAGGGAGGGGCGGAGGACGAGGCGCTGGTGGGCCGTTTGGGCGCACCCGGGCGAGCCGCCCCGATCCTGATCCGGAAAGAGGGCGCCGAGGACCGCGCCGCCTTCATCGCCGGGCTGCCCCAGCGGTTGCGGGAGCGGCTCGCCGGCGACGCTCCGCGAGAAGGGGCGGGCCGGCGCGCGCTCATCGTGAAGACAAACCAGATGGACGCGGCGGACACCGCGCTCCACATCACGCGCGTGCTGCGCGAGCGCGGCGACCGCGTCGGGCTCGTCGCGCGCGGCGGGTATCCATGGTCCCGCTTCGTCGCCCGAGAGGCGGGGGCGGATTCCGCCCGCGCCGCCGAGGCCGCGGCGGCCGAGGGCGAGCTCTGCCGCGCGGCCGACGTGGTGGTGGGCACGACCGAGCGCATGCTGGACGACCTGTGCTGGCGCTACGGGCTGACGCCCGGCCGAGCGGCGCTGGTGCCCAATTACGTGCCCGAGGGAGCAAGGCCGTCCGAGCTGCGCCGGGAGCCACGGACCATCCTTTTCGCGGGTCGCCTGGTCGCGCAGAAGCGGGTCGAGCTCTTGATCGACGCGGTGGGCCTGATCCCGGGCGGCGCCCGGCTGACGATCGTCGGCGGGGGTGAGTCCGAAGAGGCGGTGCGGCGGCGGGCGAGGGATCTCGGGCTGGGCGTCGAGTTTCTGCCGCGCATGCCGCAGGAAGCGCTGCTGGATCGGATGCGCCGGTGCGCCGCCTATGCCCAGGCGTCTGCGTACGAGGGACACCCCAAGACGGTGCTCGAGGCGATGGCATGCGGGACACCGGTTGTCGTCGCTGACGCGCCGGGGCTGGCGGATGTCGTGGAGGCCGGCATCACCGGCCTGGTCGCCCGCGCCACGCCCGAATCGATGGCCCGGGCGCTGTCGCGGGTGCTGACGGACGGGGATCTCGCGGCGACGCTCGGGCGCAACGCCGCCGCGAGCGCCGACGCCCTCCGGGTCGAGCGGATCGCCGAGCTCGAGGCGGACGCGCACCGGCTGGCTCTCGCCCGAGCGGGCGAGGCCGGAGCGAGCATGCCCGGCGTGGTGCGGTGGGGTCCCGAGCTGCTGAACGCCGATGCGGAGGCCGCCGCCGCGGCGTGGGCCAGGAGCCTGCACGGCTACTCCCGCCGCCTGCCGCCCGAGAGGCGCGCTCGCTTCGCCGCGGCGGTCGAGACGCCCGTGTACCACGTCGTCGACCGCGCCGCCATCGAGACCGCGGGCGGCGTGCACCCCAAGCACGGCCTGATGAAGTACCACGATTTCTTTGTGGAGCGCGTGCGCCATGGCGAGCGGGTGCTCGACCTGGGCTGCGGCTACGCGCAGGTCGCCCGCTCGGTCGCCACACGGGCGGGGGCCCACGTGACCGGCATGGAATGGGCCGAAGCCAACGCGAGGCAAGCCGTCGAAATGGTTGAGGCCGAGGGGCTCGGCGAGCGCGTCCGCATCGTGAGGGGCGATATCACGCGCGACCGCGCGGCCGCCTCGGACGGCTCGGCCCGCTTCGATGTCGTGATCCTCTCCAACGTGCTCGAGCACCTCAAGGACAGGGCGGCGCTCCTCTCCAAATACGTGGATTGGTATTCGCCGCGTGCGATCCTCATCCGCGTGCCCGCCTTCGACCGCAACTGGCAGACCGCCTGGAAGCGCGAACTGGGCGTGGACTTCCGCTGCGACGAGACGCACGAGACCGAGTACACCGAGGAGAGCCTGCGCGCCGAGCTGCACGAGGCCGGCCTGCGCGTGGACGAGCTCATCGCCCGCTGGGGCGAGTACTGGGCCGCGGCGTCGCCTGAACTTTGAGATGTGAGATTTGAGATCTGAACTCAGTCTGGAAACCCATGCTCAGTCCCCCGCACACGCCGCACCGCACCGCACCCAGCCCCCCCGCGCTGCGCTACACCACCGACAGCGAGTACACCGACCGCGACACCAAGGCCGCGTACATCGGGCGCAAGTACGCTCCGGTGCTCGAAGGGTCGGTGCTCGACGTCGGCTGCGGCGCGGGCCTCCTGCGCCGGCACGTCGCCCGGCCCGACCTCTATGTCGGCATCGATTCGGGCGCAGGCGGCGGCGTGGCCCTCGACCTGGAGCGCGGTGTGCTGCCCTTCGGCGACCAGGCCTTCGACGCGGTCGTCTGCACAGACGTGCTCGAGCACCTTGAGGCGGCCCACGCGATCTTCGACGAGTGCTGCCGCGTCAGCCGCTCGCGCGTCATCATCTCCCTGCCCAATCCGGTGCGGAACTTCATCGCCGAGCTTTTCGCCGGCTCCGCGGGGCGCATGAAGTATTACGGGCTCCCGCCGCAGAACCCCGGGGACCGCCACCGCTGGTTCTTCGGCTTCGAGGAGGCCGAGGCCTTCGTGCGCGAGCGGGCGGCCCGCAACGCGTTCGCGGTCGAGCAGCTCGACAGCTCCCACGACGGCTGCTGCTACTGGCTCAACGGCAAGGGGGAGGACGTGCTCGATCACCCCAACATCCGGCGCGGGACGCTGTGGGCCATCCTGCATCGCGGAGCGACTCCATGACCACCGCCCCGATCGCAACCCCGAGACCCGAGAGCGTTGAAGACCTCGCGGCGGCCCTCGGCGCCCTGAGCGACGCGGAGCTCGCGCAGGCGCTCCGGCGCGTGCTCGAGCGCCGACGCACCGGGGGCCGTCCGGAGGGCGGGCGAGACACGCTCGTGCACGAGCTCGCCTGGATCCAGCAGATCGACGGCCACGTGCAGCGTCACCTCAACGTGATCGCCGAGCGCATCTACGGGGGCAGGCACCCCAAGCACTGGCTCTGGCGCTCGCACAAGCAGTGGATCCTTGACCGCGTGCGCCCCGGCGAGCGCGTGCTCGATGTGGGCTGCGGCGCGAGCGCGTACCTCCTCTGGATGGCCGAGCAGGGCTGCCTCGTCACCGGCTGCGACATCAACGCCGAGCGGGTCGCCCAGGCCCGCTCGATCATGGACCATCGCAACCTCGCCTTCGAGGTGCGCGACGTCACGCGAGAGCCGCCCGCCCGGCCTTTCGACGTCGCGATCTGCTCGCACGTGATCGAGCACCTCGACGACCCCGTCCCGATGCTCTCCGCCCTGCGCGCCAACGCCCCCCGCCTCCTCGTCGCCGTGCCGCCCCACGACAACCGCTGGCAGAAGATCATGTTCCGCGACCTCGGGCTCCCCTGGAAGGACGACGAGGACCACCGGCGCGAATACACGCCGGACCTGCTGCGCGGCCAGCTCGCGGCGGCGGGTTGGGTTACCAAGGAACTGCACGCGGGCGTGGATATCAAGGCCGCGGCGGTGCACGCGCCCCGCTGACACGACCAGACCCGACCATGCGCGAATCCGCCCTCCAGCATCTCGTCGCCCCCGGCCCGGCCGCCGGTGAGCCGTCCCTGAGCATGGAAGCCTTCCGGCACGAGGGCGAGCACGTGCTCGAGGGCGTGCTCCGGGCCCGGGACGGGCGCTGCTGGTGGATCGAGGGGGGCGTGCCCCGCCTGCTCGGGGCGGGGATGTACCGCAGCCCGGTGCTCGAAGTGCGGTATGCGCGGGAGCTGCGCCGCCTCGGGCTCGGGCCGCCGGGCGCAGGTGTCACCTCCGGCCGGCTGCACCGCATCCAGTCGCGCACCATCGACCGCTTCGGCGCGGAGTGGCTTGCGTTCCGTGATTGGGGATACCACGCCGAGCCGCCAAACGGCGACGCGCTGGAGTTCCAGGGGGGCTTGTGGGGCAACACGCTCGCGGCGTTCCGCTCCAAGACATTCCTCGGGGGCCGGCTCGACGACCGGCTCGTGCTCGACGCCGGTTGCGGCAACGGCCGCTTCACGGCCGCGGCGCTGGCGCTGGGCGCACGCGAGGTGATCGCCGTCGACATCGGCTGGGGCGTGGAGGCCGCCTTCGAGCACCACAAGGCGGACCGGCGCGTGCACGTCGTGCAGGCGAGCCTGTTCGAGCTCCCCGTGCGTGCGGTGGAGATCGCATTCTCGCTGGGCGTGCTCATGCACACCGGCGACGCGGCCGGAGCATTCGCCCAGATCGCCCGAGTGGTTGCCCCGGGCGGGCTCTTCGCCGTCCGCATGTACCACCGCGGCAACTGGGCATACGAGGCGGTGGACGGTGCAATCCGAGGGACAACTACCCGGCTCGGAAAGCGCTCGCAGCTGCGCTTCGCACGCGCGATGGCTGCCGTGGGCAGGCGCATCGCGAGCGCTGAGGCGCGGCTCGCACGCCCCGGCCTGCGCATGCGCGTGTACCAGGTGCTCCGCAACTGGCCGACCGTGCACCACAACCTGGACTGGTGGAGCGCGCCGGTCGCCACGCACCACACCGCCCCGCAAGTCGCCGCCTGGGCCGAGAGCGCGGGACTCGAACTTGTCCGTTCCGAGCCGAAGCCCGACGGCGGGCCCTACGGCTTCTGGAGCTGGCCCGAAGCCCTCACGATGCTCTTCGCCAGGCCCGCGATCGCCCTCGGCGCGCGAGGCGGCAATGCCGTCTCCGCGCATCGCCCCCCGGCGGCGGTGGGCGCGGCATGAGCCACCGACTCTCACCCCCCGCGCCGCCTCAAGACCTCAACGCCGGACACCCGCACCGGGAGCACCCATGACGCTCGCAGAGCTCACCGACAAGGTTCAATCCCTGGGCGACCGCGTGGACGCCGTCTCGCGCGAATTCAACTACGCGAACCGCTGCCGCGTCTTTCGAGGGAAGCTGTGGGGAGAGACCTACCCCCCGCACGAGCGGCTCTACGCCCGCATCGTGCCCCAGCGCAACAACCGCGTCATGAGCCTGGCGCGTGCCGTGCGTCCGGCCGAGCGCGTGCTGGACGTCGGGTGCGGATTCGGCGACCTGCTCTTCGGGCTGCGCGATGATTTCGCCGAGCTCTACGGCGCGGACCCCTCCGCCGAGATGGCGGCGCACACCACCGAGAACCTGCTGGCCCGCGGCGTGACGACGCCGTTCACGATCGTGCGGGCGCTCGCGGAGGACCTGCCCTTCCGGGACGCCTTCTTCGACGCCGTCGTCACCACCGACACCTATGAGCACATCCACCCCGAGCAGCGCGGCAAGGCCTTGGCCGAGTTCCGGAGAGTGCTGCGTCCGGGGGGGCGGCTCGTCCTCGTGACCCCGTCCTTCTGGACCATCCACGCCTGGGCGGTGATCGACAACCTGCTCACCCTGCCCCGTCAGGTCCGAGCCGGGCGGGGTGTGCTTCTCTTCGGCACCACGCCGAAGGCGTACACCGAGGAGTTCTGCACGGCGCGGACGCTCCGGAGGGACGTGCGCCGCGCCGGGTTCGAGCCCGAGCGGTTCGAGCGGTTGTGCTTCTACCCCGCCCCCGAGCGGCAGGGGTTCCTTCAGCCGTTCCTGCCCTCGCTCTTCCGCGCGCCGCGCCTGTACCGCGCGATCGAGACGGTGTTCGAGGGCGCCGAGGCGCTGCGGATCTTCAACCAGAAGATGCTCGTCGCCTGCCGCAGGCCTGGACCCGGGGAGTAGAGCCGTGTGCGGCGTGCTGGCGACGGTGGGTGCGGGGGTCCCGACGGGGTGGGAGTCGGCCTTGGGCTCGCTCCACCCCCGCGGGCCGGACGGGCGCGGCACGTGGGCGGCCCCTTCGGGCCGGGCGGTGCTCGGACACACGCGCCTGGCAATCCAGGACCTGACCGACGCCGCGGCGCAGCCCATGCTGCTCGGCGATTCGCTCGGTCTAACGTACAACGGAGAGATCTACAACGTGCCCGAGCTGCGGGACCAGCTCGGGGCCGCGGGCGAAGCGTTCCGCTCGCGCAGCGACACCGAAGTCGTGCTGCGCGGGCTCCGCTGCTGGGGCGTCCGAGGGCTGCTCGACCGGCTCTGCGGCATGTTCGCGTTCGTCGCCTGGGATGACGCGACCTGCGAGCTGACGGCCGCGGTGGATCCGGCCGGCATGAAGCCGCTGGTGTGGACCGTGCTCGACGGGAAGCTCTATCTCGCCTCGACGTGCGACGCGCTGCTGGCTCTCCTGCCTGAGCGGCCGCGGCTCGACGCCGAAGGAATCTGCCATGTGCTCTGCCACGGATACTGCCCGCACCCGCAGACCGTCTGGCGGGGCGTGCGCAAGCTCGGCGCCGGGCAGGCGCTGCGGTTCACGCCGGGCGATACACAGCCGACCGTGTGGCGCTTCTGGAGCCCGCCCGAAGCCCTCGACACGCCGGGCTCGCCGGACGACCCCGCGGCATTCACCGAGTTGTGGGAGCGGATCGCCCGGGAGCACACACTGTCGGACGTGCCGGTGGGGCTGTTCCTCTCGGGCGGGCTCGACAGCACGAGCGTCGCCCTCGCGCTCGCGAGCGCGAACGAACCGGTCGAGTGCTTCACGCTGGGGCTCGATGGCCCCGACGACGAATCCGGCGCGGCGGCCTGCACGGCCGCCCACCTGGGGATGCGCCACACCGCGATCCCGTTCCGCGCCGACGACGCCGCGGACATGCTCGACCGGGCCGCGGAGGCGTTCGATGAGCCGCAGGCGTTTGGTGCGGTGCTGACGGCGACGGCGATCTCGCGTGCGGCCCGCCCGCATGCCAAGGTCTTGCTCGCCGGCGACGGCGGGGATGAGGCCTTCGGCGGGTACACCTGGCACGGGCCGCCGGCGCACCCGGACCGGACGCTCGCTCGGGAGCACCGCACCCTCGCCGCCGCCGCGGGCCGCGCCGATGCGGACGGCGCGACGCGCTCCCGCGCCCTCGCGTCGCTCGCGTCTCTCTCGCCGCTGCACGCCCACCTGCAGCGGGTGTTCCCCCGCTTCCACCCGGCCGAGGCCGCGGCACTCCTCGCGCCGCTGACGCCGGCATACGACGAGCACGCCTACGCGGCTCACGCGTCGGAGCACGACCGGCCCGCGCTCCCCTGGCCGCGCCGGGCGCAGCGGCTGGACCTCATGGGGTTCTGCGCGGGCTCGATCCTGCCGAAGGTCGATCGGTCGAGCATGGCTTTCGGGATGGAGGTCCGCGCGCCCTTCCTGGACCGGCGGGTGCTCGACTGGGCGCTGCGCCGACCGGTCGACGACCAGCCCGGGCCGAAGGCTGTGCTGAGGCAATACCTCCGAGGGCGGGTTCCCGCCGGCGTGCTGGCCCGACCGAAGCAGGGATTCAGCCTGAGGCTCGGGTCGGATCCCTGGCCGGAGCAACTGCCCTGGCTTCGCCGCTCGCGCGTGGCGGGCATGCTTCATCCGGGATGGGAGGGCTTCGTCGCACCCGGCGCGCCCTCCAGGTCCGCCCGGATCTTCGCGCTGTGCATGCTGGCCGCGTGGGCCGAGAGGAGGCTCGGATGAAGATCGCCGTCATCGGCGAGTTCGAGGCGGCGAGCCACCGCGCCCACGCCATCAACGTGGTGAAGACGGCAGGGGGATTCGCTCGCCTCGGGCACCGGGTGACCGTGCTCTGCCGCGCCCCGAGCGGCGAGGCGGGCGCCGATGAGCCCGGCGAGATGTACGCCGAGCCCGACCTGGCGTGGCGGTTCATCCCGTTCGGAAGCGCCCCGGGCGCGGCGCTCGGCGAAGCGGCCGCGGCGTACGCCGCGGAGCTGGGCGCCGAGTTCGTCTACGCCCGCAGCTTCACGGGCGCGCTGCGCTGCGCCGAGCTCGGCCTCGCCACGGCGCTCGAGACCCACGCGTACGCCGGGGACACAAACCCGCTCCTGCTCCGGGCCTTCGCCGCCACGCGCCGCGCCGAGAGCCCGCTGCGCGCCCTGGTCACCATCTCGCCGGTGCTCGCGGAGGACTACACCCGGCGCGGAGCGGAGGGAGCCCGCGTGCACGTGGTGCCCGACGGCGTCGACGTCGACCTGTTCGCCCCCCCACCCGGCCGCCGGGCTCGACCCGGGGCGGGCCCGCGCGCCGTCTACGCCGGGCACCTCTACGACTACAAGGGGATCCCGACCGTTCTCGGGGCGGCGCGGCTCCTGCCGGGCGTCGCGTTCGACCTCGTGGGCGGCGCGCCGGAAGACATCCAGCGCGTGCGCACGGCGGCCGCGGGCTCGCCGAACGTCGTGGTCCGCGGGGCCGTAAGCCACGCGCAAGTGCCGGCGCACTTGTGGGATGCCGACGTGCTCCTGCTGCCGCCTTCGGCGCGCGAGCCGTCGGCGGGCTGGACGAGCCCGGTGAAGCTCGGTGAATACCTCGCGGCGGGGCCGCCGATCGTCGCCTCCCGGATCCCGGGCCTGCGCACGTGGGTGGACGAGCCCGCCGCGAGATGGTTCACGCCCGACGACCCCGCGGACCTGGCCCGCGCGATCGGCGAGTCGCTCGCCGAGCCACCCCACGTCTCCGAGCTGCGCCGGCGCGCCGCCTCGGGCCTCGCGCAGCGGTACTCCTACCGCTCCCGCGCCGAGGCGATCCTTCACGCCGCCGGCGCCTCGGCGGTGGGCGGAACGATCGCACTCGGGGCCGCCGGCGCACAGCTCACCGGTTGACCGGGGATCTCCACCTCGCGCACGATCCTGTCCTCCACAACCCGGATGTTCCCCGGCTCGGTGAACACGGCGAGGTAGCGGACGCGGAGGGCGGCGGCGGGCGCTTGCATGCGGTAGGCCTCGCCGCGCGTCCAGTGCCAGAAGTGCTTGGGGTGAGGGAGCCAGCTGAAGGGCGTGCGCCTCCGGCCCGTGCGCGCGATGAACCCGAAGTACCGGCGCACAAAGTCGTCGAATCGCCGAGCGCGATCCGCGTCGAACCGCCGCACCCCGTATCGACGCCGCAGGCGATCGATCTTCCGGGGGTCGCCGCCTGTGCGGTCAATCAGCCGGCGCAGGGCCAGCGCGCCGATGGCGCCCCGGCGCGCCCGGATGACGCCGTGGGTCGCCACGAGCGCCGGCCTGTCGTAGAGATACGCGAACCGCCCCTGGCTGAACGCCTGGTCGTACGGGGCGCAGAAGTTGTTCGGCAGCGCGTACACGCGCCCATCGGCGCCCACGACCTCATACCTGAACGTCTCGACCAGCCGCGAATCGAACCACCCCAGCGGCGCCGGCGTGCTGTGCAACCGGCCCAGCACAGCGATGGCGATCGAGGCCGCCAGGGCCGGCGGCGAGAACAGCGGCCCGACGACCGCCGGCCCGGCCCCGAGGAGGAAGACGACCAGCGCCAGATCCAGCGCCGACCATTTCCAAAAGGCCAGCCCGCTCGCCGCGAGTATCGCCGCGTGCATCACGACGAAGCCCAGGAGCAGGCCGATCGCCAGCGTGCGATCCGCCAGCAGCGCGATCGCGGCCAGCTCGAGCGCGAGCGTCGCGCACTGGATGGGAACGTCGAGCGGACGCATCAGGCGCCCTGCGCGCCCGACCGTCGGCGCGGGAAGGAACCCCAGGTGCCCGAGCACCCACGCGTTCATCGTGAGATCGCTCAGCCGATTGCCGACGACCCAGCTCCACGGGCGCGGCCCGAGCCTGACCTTGGACCAGCCCGGATGGAAGTAGTGCATCGCGACCAGGCCCATCGCGACCACCATGTAGTGCCACGTGGCCGCGCCGACGATGACATGCACCTGGAGAAACGCCACGAACGCCACGACGACGTCCACCACGAGGAGCTTGTCGGTGATCGCCTCGGCGACGGCTTCGGGGTGCGTGACCTGCCGCCAGACGGGCATCATCACGATCAGGAACGCCGGTGTGAACGCGGGGTGGACCGCCACCAGCGCCCCCAGGATCAGCACCAGCGCCCGGTCGAGCAGGTGCTCCCGCCCGTGGTACGCGTTGATCTCGATCGTCGCGTTCGTCCACGCCAGCACGCCCGCTGCCGTCGCGACGACCAGCCGCAGCAGGCCCCCATCCTCCAGGCTGCCCCATGTCACCCCCCGCGCCAGCATCGCGACCGGCGCGACAGTCGCCACCCCGAGCGCCGCGAACGCGGGGCGCCGGCACGCCGCGCCGACGATGCACCGGCTCCGGTACGCCCTCTCGGGCAGGCGGCATACCCGAAAGTACAGCCGGCGCAGGATCGCGTAGATCACCAGCGACAGGGCGACGACCAGGAGATCTCGGGCGGAAGGCATGGCTCTTCGTGCACCGGGGCAGCCGCTCTTATCGCCCGGCCGGCCCTATCGCCCCGAGAAATCCGGGCGCGCCGACGCTCAGGCCTGGATGTCGAATTCGCCCCGCA
>DASRXL010000256.1:0-10161 GCA_035654175.1 Phycisphaerales bacterium | reverse complement strand
CGGCGGCGAGGAGTTCCTCGGGCGGGCCCTCCTCGACGATGCGCCCGTCTTCGAGCACGATCACGCGGTGCGTGTCGCGGAGCGTGGAGAGGCGGTGGGCGATGGCGATGGTCGTGCGCCCCGCGGTCCACGCCTCGAGCGAATCGCGGATGTACGACTCGCTGTCGGGGTCGATGCTGCTGGTCGCCTCGTCCAGCACGAGCACGCGCGGGTCGGAGAGGAGCGTGCGAGCGATGCCGAGGCGCTGGCGCTCGCCGCCGGAGAGGCCGACGCCGCGCTCGCCCAGCCAGGTGTCGTAGGCGTGTGGGTGCTTCAGGATGAAGTCGTGGCAGTCCGCGGCGATGGCGGCCTCGATGATGCGCGAGGGCGGCGCGTCGGGGTCGCCGTAGGCGATGTTGTCCGCGACGGTGCCGCGGAAGAGGAAGGGCTCCTGCAGGACGATGCCGATGGAGCGGCGGAGCTCGTCCTTCTCGACGTCGCGCACATCCACGCCGTCGAGGGTGACGCGGCCCTCGACGGGGTCGTAGAAGCGGCAGAGGAGCTGGATCAGGCTGCTTTTGCCCGAGCCGCTGGGCCCCACGATGCCGAGGCGCTCTCCGGCGGGCACCTTGAGGTCCAAGGCGCGGATCACCGGGTCGTGCGGGTCGTAGCCGAAGGTGACGGCCTCGAACGCGATGTCGCCGCGGACCGGCGCGATATGCACGGGCTCGGCGGGCGGGCGGATGCCCTCCGGCGTGTCGAGCACCTCGAAGACGCGGTTCGCCTGCGTGGTGAACTGCGAGAGCCAGTTGGTGAGCTGGGGGAGCGCGGCGAGGGGTCCATAAAACATCCAGAGGTAGCCGAAGAAGGCCATGAGCTCGCCGAGCGTGAGCGCGCCGTGGATCACGCCCCGTCCGCCGGCGTACCAGATGATCCAGCCGCCGATCTGGAAGAACAGCCCGACGACGCCGCCGAAGATCGCGTTCGCGCCGTCCACGCCGAGCCGGGCGGCGCGGAGGCGGTGGCTGTCCTGATTGAAGCGCTCCGCCTCCCGCCGCTCCTGCCCGAAGAGCTTGACGACGCGGATTCCCGAGAGCATGCCGGTGAGCGCGCCGGCCTGTCGGCTCGAGGCCTCCCAGGAGCGGTGGTAGCGGGGGTACACGCGCTTCCAGAAGTAGATGGTCCCGCCCATCACGAGCGGCGCCGGCAGGAGCGCCAGGAGCGCGAGCCGCCAGTCGAGCGTGAACATCATGAGGAAGACGCCGACGACCATGACGATCTGCAGGATGAAGCCGCCGGTCAGCTGCCAGATGAAGCCGTGCATCGCCTCGGTGTCGTAGGCGACGCGCCCGACAAGCGAGCCGACCTGCTGGCGGTCGTAGTAGCCCACCGAGAGCTGCTGGAGCCGCTCGACCAGGCGCGTGCGGATGTCGAAGGTGATGGCGGTGCCGACGCGCGCCGCCAGCGAGCCGTTGGCCATGTTGACGAGCGCCCGGAGGGCCTGCACGCACGCCAACGCGCCGACCACGATCGTCAGCATCGCGATCGCCTCCCGCTCCGCGGCGGCCGACGCCGCGGCTCCGGGCAGGACGCGGTCGACGAGCAGGCGCGTGAGCTGCGGCGAGACGAGGTCCAGCGTGACTCCGACGAGGAGGAGCGCGAGAATCGCCGCGCCGGCGCGGGCGTGCGGGCGCATGAGGCGGAGCACGCGCCAGAGCACGGCGGCGTGGCGGACGCAGCGCGGGCAGGGCTCGCCGCGGGCGGGCAGCATGAGGGCGCAGTCGGGGCACCTCTCGGGGGGCGGGGCCTCCTGGAACTCCGGGGTCACGGGGTCTCCGCGCCGGAGCCTCTCGAGGCGGGAGGCGAGGCGCGTGAACATGTCCGCGCGCTGCGGGCTATACCGGGCGAGATCGAGCACCTGGCCGTCGGTGGCGGCGCGGAGGAGCCCCGCGCCCACTCCCTCTTCCGCCTCGATCGATTCGATGCGGTTGAGCGGGATGTCGAGCGCGGGGGCGACCTTGCCGTTCTCGGCGATCACCAGCAGGCGGTCCTTCGTCGCGAGCACCCACTCGATGTCGGCGCCCGGCGTGAGCGGCAGGTCGGTCGCCACGGCGAGCACAACCGATTCGGCGGGGACTCCGAGCCGGCTCAGCCGCCGGTGCATGCTGCGTGGCGTCGGCGCCGGCTCGTCCCGGTCTCGTTGGCTCTCCGGCATGATCGTTCCTCGCGACGGGCCGAGCGGGAGGGCTCGGCCGGTCAGGGGCCAGCAGGGGCCGCACGGTGTGAGGGGGAAGGTCCGCGATCGAGCCTGTCCGCCTGCAACTGGCGCATCACATCAAATGCCGGCTTCGGCCGCCCGTCCCACGTGACGAGGCCGAGGTGGTACTCGTTCTCGTCTACGTGGAAGCCCTCAATGGCGTCGCGCGCCGGATCCAGGTCGATGAGGCTGTACCAATACACGCGCTCGACGGGCGCTCGGGCGGCCTGGCGGAGCATCTCGACCTGGAGGTCGTGCCTCGCGGGCGTATTCGTGGCCAGGTCGACCGTCGCCAGTCCCGTCTCGGTGATCCACACGGGCTTCGGGCCGGCGAGCGGGCGCACGCGGGCGACCTTGTCCCCCCAGCCATGCCAGTGCGAGTGCCAGTCCCAGTTGGGGGCGTCGGCCCACCACATGCCGGGGAACCCGTGGATCGCGACGACGTCGATGAAGGCGAGCGCACCGTGGCTCGACATGAGGCCGAGCCACGCGGCATCGACGGGGATCATGCCGCCGAGCACCGTGCACTTGCCGCGCCGCTGCGCCCAGTGCGCCGCCATGGCGATCATCTCGCCGAACTTGCGCCAATCGGGATCGAAGCGCGCAAAGTCCCACTTGAGCCGGTTGTTGGGCTCGTTCCAGAGCTCGAGATCGGTGAAGAGGCCGCCGTAGCGCGTGATGACCAGGTCGATGAAGTCGGCGTAGTCCTTGAGCCGGCGGGGAGGGGCCGCGCAGCTGGGCGCCTCGCCGAGCGAGGGCGGCGTGTGCCACACCGAGAGCAGCACGTCGAACTGCGCGAGCGTCTCCATCTGCCGGTCGTACCAGTCCTGGCCCGCGGGGCGCACGAAGTCGGCCCAGGAGATGCCGGTGCGGAGGTGGCGCACGCCGAGATCGTGCATCAGGCGGACGCACCTCTCGAGCGTGTCGGCGTCCTGGAAGTGGAACCATTGACAGACGCCGAGGTCCGGCGCGTTCGGGGCTTGGGTGCCGGACATGCCTGATTCCTCGGATGAAGCCGTCCATTGCCGGGAGACGCATCGAGCAGGCGCAGGAGCGCGCGCTCGGGGAGACGGAGCCCGGCCGGGGCGCCGGAGCGGGAGGCGGCGTCGAACGCGGCGCGGAGCCTGCCGTCGCCGTCGGCCTGGAGGACGGCCGGGTGCACGTAGTACTTGCGGCAGACCGCCCGCGTGTTGCAGAGCTCGCGGGCCGCGGCGTCGATCGCCGCGAGCTGGCGGCTCTTGGCCTCGCGCTGGGTGAGCGGCCCGGCGGGGAAGCCCTGCGCGCGGAGCGAATCGGCCGCGATCACGCTGCCGCCCCACGTGCGGAAGTGCTTGGCCGTGAACGGCGCGCCGGTGATCTCCTTCAGGTACGCGTTCACGTCGCCGGAGCCCAGGTCGCGCGTGGCGCCCCCCGCGTCGACGTAGCAGAAGAGCTCCGCGCCGGGCAGCTCCTGGCAGCGGCGCACGATACGCGCGGCCCGGGAGGAGCGGAGCGACGTCCTGCACTTCACCCCGCTCTTGGCGCGGAACTCGAGCAGGATCGTGTCGCCCCGCACGCGGGCGTGATCGTTGCGGATGGTCGTGAGCCCGTACGAGTCGTTCTCGCGGGCGTACTCGTCGTTGCCGATGCGCACCAGGGTCTCGTCCAGGATGCTCACGATGCACGCGAGGACGCGCTCGCGCGAGACGCCCTTGCCCTCCAGGTCTCGGCGCACGCGGGCGCGGATGGCGGGCAGGGCCCGGCCGAACGCGCCGAGCTCGCCGAATTTCGCGGCGTTGCGCACCTCGGACCAGCGCGGGTGGTAGCGGTACTGCTTGCGTCCGCGCGCGTCGAAGCCGGTCGCCTGCAGGTGGCCGCCGGGGTCCGGGCAGATCCACACCCGCTCCCAGGCGGGGGGGATCGCCAGCGACTCGATGCGCCGCCGGTCGCCGGCGCGCACGGGCCGGCCGGAGGGCAGGCGATACTCGAAGCCCTTCCCGCGCCGGCGCCTGGTGATGCCCGGCGCGCGGTCCGAGACGTAGCGGAGGCGCGAGCGCCGCGCCGCGGCGGCCGTCTCCCGCTGGCTCATGAATCCATGGGCGGGGACGACGCCTCGGCGGCGCGGTCCCCGCTCCCCGGTCGGGCCTTGCGGCAGAGATAGATCTCGTGCCCCGGGCGCGAGGCGATGGTGAGCCCGGCCGAGCGGAGCATCGCGGCGCAGCACGCGGAGTTGGGCGCCCACCAGTTGGTCGGGTCCGAGGCGAGGCTGTGCTCGATGAACGCCATCCGTGGCCAGCCGGGCTGGTCCATCAGCCGTCGATCGTCCAGCGGCAGGTCGTCCGGGGCGACGACGACGGCCTGGTCGGCGGTCTCGAGGGTCTGGAAGACGAAGAGATCGCCGGCGCGGCGGACGGCAAGATCGAGGCCGAGGAGCGGGTAGCGGAGGTGATAGAAGACCCCCATGAAGAGCACGAGGTCGAACGTGTCGGGGAAATCCCGCTGGCGCCTGCCGAGCGCGTACACGCCTAACTGCCGGTACCGGATGCGGTCGGCCACGCCGCAGGCGCCGGCGGCCCACTCCGCCTGGCGGAGATAGTGCTCGTCGTGGTCGATGCCGAAGACCGTCGCCCCGCGCCGGGCGAGCTCGATGCTGTAGAAGCCGGCGTTGCACCCGATGTCGAGCGCCGTGGTGCCCTTGAGGTCGGTGGGCAGGTGCGGCGCGACCTGCCGCCATTTGGACGCGGGGAAGTCGCCCAGCGGGTGGTTGGGCGCGGTCTGCTCCCCGTTGGGAAGGTGGATGTTGTGGAACCACGGCGCGAGGTCGGCGATGATCGCGCCGTATTCGCCGCCGAGGCCGGCGACCGGCGGGGCCTGGACGCTCAGCGTCATGTGGGTGCTCCCGTCGTGAGGCGTGCGGTCGTGCGCGGCGTGCACGAGAGGAGGATCTCCTCGAGCTGCGCCGCGCGGTGGTCCGCGGTGTGCTCGCGCAGCACGCGCCGCCGGGCCGCGGCGGCGATGCGCCGTCGCGCGCGCTCGCTGGTCGAGTGGAGGATGCGGACCACGTCCTCCGCGGAGTCGGCGAGCAGGATCTCCTCGCCGGGCGCGAAGAACTCGTCGATGCCGTCCCAGCGATCGGAGATGATCGGCGTTCCGCACGCGGCGGCCTCGAACAGGCGCACGCTCGGCGCGTAGCCCAGGCGTGTCATCTCCAGGCGCGTCACGTTGAGCGTGAACCGCTGCGAGCAGTAGAACGCGCGGTGCTCACCCGGCGGGACGTGCTCGATCCGGCGCACGTTGCTCGGCCAGTCGATCGTGGCGGGGTATTGAGGCCCCGCGACCACGAAGCGGCTCAGCGGGCAGACGCGCGCCGGCTGGAGGAGCAGCCGCCCGAGGACCGGCTGCCGATCGTCCGAGTAGGTGCCCAGATAGCCCAGGTCGTCGCGGATCTCCGCGGCGCGATTCGGGCTGTATCGGGCGGGGTCGACGAGGCAGTAGAAGCCGACCGCCCGGGCTGCGCCGTACTTCTTCTCGAGCAGCCGGAGCGCGGGCCCGCCGGCGAAGGAGAGGTACGCGTCGAAGCGGCGGATGAGGTCGGGAGTCAGGTACTTGCAGTCGCCGCGCTCGAGCGCCGCGAGCGTGACGGGGGTATCCATGTCGTAGAACAGCACCGGGGCCGGCGTCGTCTCGAGGGCCCACTCGGCGACGGCGGCCCCGTCGGGGACGTACGAGCCGATCACGACGGCATCCGCGCCGAGGAGATGAGCCGAGAAACGCCGGCGGAGCTCCTCGAGTGATTGGTAGAGGGCCGTCTGCGCGAAGCTGGGCGCGGGCAGGTCTCGTTCCGCGGCGTACCACGGCACATCCCGCTCGAGGAAGAGCACGTGATGACCGCGGGCGCGCAGGGCGCGGAGAAGGCCGCGGTAATTGGTCGCGTGCCCGTTGCCCCACGAGGAGGTGACCGAGAGGCCGAGGAAGACAATCCGCATCGGTGGGATCATGGGTGCTCCGTGGTCTCAGGCCCGCAGGGCGCTGCGCTCGGGCGTGGTGCGCGCCCCGGCGAGAGCTTCCTCGACCTGCGCCGCCCGCCGCTCGTAGGTATGCTCGGCCAGGACCCGCCGGCGGGCCCGCTGCCCGATCGCCTCGGCCGTCGAACGGTCGAGCGCGCCGAGCTGCTCGACCACGTCGCCCGCGTCGTGGGCGACGAGCACCTCCTCGCCGGGCTCGAGGAACTGATCGATGCCCTCCCACGCGTCCGTGACGATGCACGCGCGGGCTCCCGCCGCCTCGAACAGGCGGGTCGCCGGCGAGTAGCCCGTGCTCGCCATGCTCTCGCGGCTGATGTTGAGCACGGCGAGCGGGGTGCTGTTGAACGCGTTGTGATCGGCGGTGTACACGTGGCCGATGTATCGCACGTTGTCCGGCAGCGGCTTGTCGTCCCAACCGCTGCCCCCGAGCAGGAACCGTCGATCCGGGAGGAGATCGGCGGCACGGAGGAAGAACTCCTCGACCCGCGCCTCGCGGTCGGGCAGGCGGTTCCCCAGGAACGCCAGGTCGCACTCGTACCTCGCGTCCCGCACCGTCGGATAGTGGGTGTCCGGGTCGAGCGCGTTGTATATCGGCACGCACACGCCGGCGCCGAGCGCCGTGTAGCGCCGCACGACCGGCTCGCCGCCACCGTAGGTCAGGACCATGTCGTACCGGGGGATGAGCTGTCGCAGTTGGCTCCGCGCGTCGCCCTCCATCGATGCCAGCGTCGCGGGCGCGTCCACGTCCCAAAAGACGGTGGTGGTCGCGCCGGACGCCCGCTCGAGGACCGCGCGCTCGAGCAGCGCATCGTGCACCCCCACGCCGCTGGCCTTTACCAGCACGTCGGCGTCCCGAGCGGCCTCGACCTGACGGAGCACCTCGACCTCGGTCGGCTTGTACACGACCACACGGGCCCAGGGCGGGTCCGCCATGTCCCGGTGCTGCTGGCGCTCGTACGCGTCCGGCTCGTAGAAGGTGACCCGGTGGCCGCGCTCGTGCAGCGCCTTGATGATCCCCCGGTAGTAGGTCGCCGCCCCGTTCCAATAGGCGGAAACCAGGCTCGAGCCGAAGAACGCGATCTCGAGGCCCGCGCTCCTGCGCGGTCCGATGGTGCTCATGCGACCTCCTCCTTCTCCCCACTCCCGACGGGCACCTCCCGCACGGCGGGCTCCTCGACGAGCCCGAGCTCGCGGCAGATCGACATAAGCTCGTCGGCCCGATGAGCGCACGTGTGCCGGCGCAGGATCGTGACCCTGGCGCGCACGGCGCGCGCCCGCGCCGCGTCCCGTTGCTCCAGGTCGCGCCGGATCAGCTCGGTCATCTCCCGCCCGTCCGCGCCGACGAGGAAGTCCTGGTCGCCGAACAGCGACTCGCTGTCCCGCCACGGGGAGCAGATGAGCGGGATGCCGCACGCCAGCGCCTCGAACACGCGGATCGTGGGGATCCCCGGGAGCGACTGGGCGTACGGCCGTCGCGGCACATGCACGGTGAGCCGGTGTCGCGCGTACACCTCCGGCGCGCGGAAGTTCGGCAGCCAGCCGCGGTACTCGATCCCGGCGCTGCGCAGGGCCCGCACCGCGTGCTCGGGGTACCGCACGCCATGGACGATCGCCCGCAGGCCGAGGTCTCGGACGGGGCGGACGAGGAACTCCTCCAGCTCCTGCGAGCGTTCCTCGTCGCCCCAGTTGCCTATCCAGACCAGGTCCGCCTCGGGCTCGGCCGCCTTCGGCCGGAACACGCGCGCGTCCGCGGCCTCGTGCCACACCCAGACGCGCCGCGCCCAGCCGCGCTCCCGATAGACCTCGGCCACGGCCCGGCCGAAGGCGAGCGCCCCATCGAAGCCCGACAGGTCGAAGCGCTCCATCTCGTGCGGGGCGGTCACGGAGCGGTGGTGCGTGTCGTGGAAGAGCAGCAGGAACCCCGCGCCCGATGCGCGCAGGCGCCCCAGGCGCGCGATGAGTTCGGGCTCGTTCCACTCGTGGGCGATCACCAGGTCCGCGCCCTCCAGCTCGCGGGCGAGGTCCGGCGAGCCCGGCGCGTGCTCCGTGCTCCGCAGGTGGGGGTACCAGCGCCGGAAATCGTCGAACGGGCGCTCGCCGTGCTCGCGGCGCAGGTTCGAGACGCTCCACCCAGCCGCGGGCTCGAACACCCGTACCTCGTGCCCCCGGTCCAGCAGCTCCGACACGATGCCCCGCAGAAAGTGGGCGTTGCCGTGGTTCCAGTCGCTCACCAGAGAATGGCAGAAGAAGACGATTCTCATGCGAGGCTCACTGGGCGAAGGTCAGCATCCCCGTCTCGCGTGCGCGGCGGGCGGTCATCTCGGAGTACAGCGAGGCGTACGCCCGTCCGAACGCCTCCGCGCTGTAGCGGCGCGCCCGCCAGCCGGCGCGCTGCGCCATCGCGGTCCGCAGGCTCTCGTCCTCGATGAGCCGGCGCAGCTCGTGCGCCAGCCCCGCGCCGTCGTCGGGGTGCGCGTAGGTCGCGGCGTCGCCCCACACCTCGCGCAGCGACGGGATGTCGCCCAGCACCAGCGCACAGCCCGCGAGCGCCGCCTCCAGCGGGGCGAGTCCGAAGGGCTCGTAGCGGGCGGGGTGGGCGAAGATCCAGGAGCGCTCCAGGAGCTCCCACACCCGCTCCGGCGCGGCCTGGCCGAGCAGCTGCACGTTCTCGAGGCGCGTGCTCGCGCCCCCCGGGAGCGTGGCGTCGCCCGCCACGACGCACGGCCAGGGAATCTCCTGCGCCGCGCGCGCGACCGCCGCGAGATTCTTTGCCTCGTCCCACACGCGACCCACCGACGCCACCACCGGTCCGCGCGGAGCGGCGACCGGGCGCGCGTGCGAACGCCCGTTCGGGATGACCCGCGAGGTGGCCCGGGGGCTGTACAGGCGGCGCACCTCGCCGAGCATCGCCGCTGTCGGGGCGACGACCTGTGCGGCCCGCGCCAGGCCGGCGCTGACCCGCCGACGGTACTCGTCCCACTCCGGGGGAGCTTCGGCGCCCTTCACCGCCCGCCACCACGAGAGCACGCACGAGTGCGCCACGACGAGCACCGGCGCCCGGAACCCCGCCGAGCCGTGGGAGTACCCGTTGAGGTGGACGACGTCCGGCAGGTCCCGGGCCTCGAGCGTGCGCAGCCAGCGCGCGCTTGCCTCGACGTCCTCCCAGGGCCCCGCCATCCACTCGAGCTTGCACTCCATGCACTCGAGGCGGAGGTTGTCGAGTTTCGCCGCCCGTTGGCGCTGCGCATCGCTCGGCGGCGGGCCCAGGCAGGCCAGCGTGTAGCGCACCCCGTGGGGGCGCGTCGCCTCGATCAGGTCGAGGCAGTATGTCCACACGCCGCCCACCGCGTCGGTCGTCATCAGCACGTGGATGGATGCTCTCGGCGGGCTCACCTGTGGTAGATCCTGTCGATCACCGCGCTGCTCGCGGCGAAGAGCTCGGCCTGCGGGTCGAAGCGCGGGCTGGACGCGAGTCTCTCCGCCCATGCCACGGCCGCGCGACCACCCCAGTCGTCGGGCGGCTCGCAGAGCACGCGCCGGCGCGTCCCCCGGTCGTGGGTGGCGCGAAAGTCGTAGAACGAGCCCGCGACGTTCGAGAAGCCGACCGAGCCCTCGGTCCCATGGAACGTGGCGGCGATCACCGCATCCTGCCCCGCGTGGAGATTCCACGAGCAGGCGAGGCGCACGCTCTGGCCGGCGCCGGTCGAGAGCGTGGCGATCGCGTAGTCCTCCACGGCCGCGCCACCCACGAGCGGCTTCCCGCCGGCGTACAGGTGCGATTCGACGGACGCGATCTCCGGCCACTCCAGGACCAGGAGGGCGAGGTCGATCAGGTGCACGCCGAGATCGATCACGCAGCCGCCGCCGGCGAGCTCCACGTCGCGGAACCAGGCCTTGTCGGGCCCGTAGGCGTTGTGGAAG
>DASRXL010000255.1:0-2726 GCA_035654175.1 Phycisphaerales bacterium | reverse complement strand
CGCGTCGAGCCATGCGCCGTCCAGCACATGCACCGTCGGGGTGGGGATGCGCACGCCCTCGGACTTCTCGACGGACGCGACGACGTGCTCGGCGACTGTCACGAAGTTCGGCCGCCGGCTTGCCCAATCGTCCGGCACCACCAGGTACTCGCCCGACTTCTCGAGCGGACGGGTCGCGCGGAGGATCTCCGAAGCGACCACGGCCTCGGCGGCACGCATGATGCGGTCGGTCTTCTGGTCGCGGAGCTCGCCCTCGACCTTCTCCCGCTCCGCCTCGAACTCCCCCGGGAACCGGTCGCGGTTCTGGTGGTAGTGCTTCGTCTGATCCAGCATCGGGATGGTGATCGCCCCGCGGATCGCGGGGCGGTCGAGCCCGAGCCAGGCGAGCTTCACGCGCGGCGGCAGGCGGTAGCCGATGCCGAACTCGCCGCCCGCCGGCTGGACCTCCTTGAACCGCTCGAAGTGAGCCTGGAGCTCCTCCGGCGTCGGCTCGAGCGCCGGATCGCTCAGCTCGCGGGCGTTCAGAAAGGCCGCGTCGACCAGGACCGAGTCGGCCAGGCCCTTGGCGATCGTGATCGCCTGGCGATCGGAGATGCGCTCGGCGGTGCCGTACGCCTCGAGCAGGCGCCGGATGCCGCGAAAGGTCGCGAGCGCCTGGTCGAACTCGTCGTAGGTCATCCGGGTCGCGCCCGCGGCGGTGTTGCGTGCGCTCGCCAGCGCGGTCTGGGCATTCTGCACGAGTTGCTGCACGTGATCGGGCTGAGACTGGAGGACGAACTCCGCGAATTGGCCGTACTGGCTCCGGATCGCGCCGACGGCCAGCTCCTGGGCGATCAACGGCAACAGGCTCGCGCCCTCGTTCACGCCGCCGATCATGCCCGCCCGCTCCGCCTCGTGCCGGAGCAGCAGCCAGTGCTCGATCTCGTGACCGTCCGCGAGGGGGATGGGCAGCCGCCCGCCGACACGCGCGAAGAACTCGCGGAGCGCGGAGAGCTGCCGCTGCGCCTCGTCGAAGTCCGCCGCGGAGATCTTCCGACCGTCCATCGACCCCACGGCGCGGCCCATGCGCGCCTGGCCCAACTGCTGGATCGCCTGCGGCACGAGGAAGGAGATCAGGAGCAGCGTGCCCCCGACCACGAGGATCATCTTGTTGTACTTGCGCAGGACCTTGAGCATGGAGAGCTCCACGCGCGAGCCCGCGACGGGCGCCGCCGGCGCCCGGCACATCCGCCCACGCCGCCGCTCGGGTGGATCAGCGATAGAACTCGACGATCAGGTTCGCGTTCACGTCGAACGGGGTCTGGTCCGCCGTCGGGTTCGCGATGACCTTGATGGTCAGCTCCGACGGGTTGAAGTCGATCCAGCCCGGCACCTCGTGCCCGGCCAGCGACTCCATGTTCTCGCGCAGCAGCTTCTGCACGCGGGGCTTGACGGTCACCACGTCGCCGACGCGGAGCTCGTAGCTGGGGCGATCGGTCTTTCGGCCGTTGACCAGCACGTGCCCGTGCGCGACGATCTGCCGCGCCGCCCAGATTGTGCGGGCCAGGCCCGCGCGCCGGACGACGTTGTCGAGCCGCTGCTCAAGCAGCTGGAGGAGAATCTCGCCCGTGTTCCCGGGCCGGCGACCGGCCTCCTCCACGGTGCGCCGGAACTGCTTCTCGAGCATGCCGTAGTGGAAGCGGAGCTTCTGCTTCTCGTTCAGGCGGATGCCGTAGGCCCGCAGGCGCCGGCCGCGGTAGCCGTGGACGCCGTTGGGGTTCAGGGCGCGCTTGGACGTGTGCTTGGGGATGTCCGCGACGGGAACGCCGACGCGCCGGGACAACTTCACCTTGGGACCGGTGTAACGGGCCATGCGGGAGACTCCATCCGTCGGGGCCGCGCTGGGGCGGCCGGTGCCACAGGAAAGGGACAACCCAGTGGTGGCGATCGGGCCGGGGGCCGCGTCTGCGGTCGGGATCCGATCCGGGCAAACCTGGGGAGCGATTGAAGACCGCGGCGCCGTCCGGGTCAAGGCGGCGCGGAATCGCCGCCCGGGCGCTCTGGAGCGGCACCCTGCTAGAATCCGGCCCCTCCCCCGCCGCGCCTCCACAACCTGGAGCCCCATGGACCGCAAGCTGCCGCTGCCCATCCTGACGCCCAACCGGGCGTTCCTGCCGGAGGCCCGCGAGAAGTGCGGCGTGTTCGGCATTTGGAACCATCCGCAGGCCGTGCACCTGACCTACCTGGGTCTGTACGCCCAGCAGCACCGGGGCCAGGAATCCGCGGGCATCGCCGTCTCGGACGGGCGGGTGCTCACGGCAACGTGCGGCATGGGCCTCGTGCCCGACGTGTTCGACTCGCTCACGCTCCAGACGCTGCAGCGCTCGGCCAAGGCCGGGGCGATCGGGCACAACCGGTACTCGACCGCCGGCGGGTCGCTGGCGTGCAACGCCCAGCCGCTGCTGGAGAACTACATCGGCGGGCAGGTGGCCGTGGCGCACAACGGGAACCTGATCAACGCGGAGCTGCTGCGGCTGCGCTTCGAGGAGGCGGGGCATCTGTTCCACACGACCAGCGACACGGAGGTGATCGTGCACCTGCTGGCGTCGCCGGAGCAGCAGAAGGCGGTGGACCCGGTGGCGGCGACGCTGCGGCGGCTGCAGGGGGCGTTCAGCCTGGTGATGCTGTTCCCGGACCGGATCGAGGCCGCGCGGGACCCGTGGGGGTGGCGGCCGCTGGTGCTGGGG
>DASRXL010000254.1:0-7222 GCA_035654175.1 Phycisphaerales bacterium | reverse complement strand
TCCGGAACGGATCGCACCGAGATCGAAGAGCCGCGCCAACTCCCCGAGCAGCGTCTCCCACAGGTCGGTCCGCAGCAATGTCGGCGTCCCGCCGCCGACGAAGATGGTCTCCAGCGGCTCGGCCCGGCCGAGCGGCGCGAGGGCCCGCAGCTCCCGCACGAGCCGCGCGACGAACGCGTCCTGGCGATCCCGGGTATCCACCAGGCTGTAGAAGTCGCAGTAGTGGCACTTGTGGAAGCAGAACGGGACGTGGATGTACAGGCTCCTCACCGGGGAGGAGCCGCGCGCGAGCAACCCCGCCACCACCTCGGCGGAGGCGATGGCCGGGAGGCCGATTTGCGGCAGTGGCGTGGACAACGTAGGCTACCCTAGACGGCGTCCGGCGCCCGGTCCGGCTCGGGCAAGCCGGGTTTTCGGGGGCGGAAGGGCCCGGAGAAAGGATCGAGCAGCGGTGCAAGCGGCGTTGGTTCATGTTCGTTCGGACGGGCAGCAGCAGACCGTGCCGCTCAAGGCCGGGCGCATCCTCATCGGGCGGCAGGACGACTGCCAGATCCGCATCCCCTCGGCCCAGGTCTCGCGCCACCACTGCGAGATCGTGACCGGCGAATCGGGCGTTCGGGTGCGCGACCTGGGCTCGAGCAACGGCACGACGGTGAACGGGCAGCGCGTCGAGGACGCGCCGCTCCGCGCGGGCGACGTGATCGCGGTCGGGCCCATGCTCTTCGTGGTGAAAATCGACGGACAGCCGGCCCAGATCGATCCCGAGGCGCTCAGCGCCCGTGTCACCGCATCGTCGGCGGCGCCGGTGAAGCAGCCCGCGCCCGCGGCGGCCGCGGACCCGGGGGACAGCAGCGTCGATCTCGATTTCGACTTCGATCTCTCGGACGACGACGACGACCAGCCGGCGCTCTAAGGGCGCGGCGACGGCCGTCAGGCCACCTTCCCGCCGGCTCCCTCGGCGGGCTTCTCCGTGCGGGGGCCGGGGATCCGGATCGTGGTCGAGCACGCCTTGCAGCGCACGGTCTTGCCGCGGGCGCTCTGCGGCACGGCGAGCACCTTGCGGCAGAGAAGGTTCGGACACAT
This sequence comes from Phycisphaerales bacterium, assembly GCA_035654175.1. Lineage (GTDB taxonomy): Bacteria > Planctomycetota > Phycisphaerae > Phycisphaerales > UBA1924 > PNC22. The sequence continues at coordinate 6,139 of DASRXL010000254.1, read as the reverse complement.
GATGCGCACTGATTCTTCGGGCATGGCGTCTCTCCACCCAGTGGACGGCACATCGGCCGCGCACCGACGTTGCTGCGGCGCTCGGGCGGTCCGCCGGGCCGAGCGATCGGGCCTCGGGGGTCGGTAACGCCTGTAGCGGCGCCCGGGACGCTATCGGACTGACCTATCCTTCCGCGCTGCGCCCACCCCCACCCCTTCGAGCCTCCCCCATGACGACCCCGCGTCACGCTGAAGCCCCGGCCGGATCCTGCACCGCGGTCGTCGGCCTGCACTGGGGAGACGAGGGCAAGGGGAAGGTGGTGGATCTTCTTGCGGCGGAGCACGACGCGGTCGTCCGCTACAACGGAGGGGCGAACGCCGGCCACACGGTGGTCGTGGACGGGCAGAAATTCGCGCTGCACCTGGTGCCCTCGGGCATCCTGTATCCCGGCAAGGCGGCCGTGATCGGCAACGGCGTGGTCGTCGATCCCGAGAAGCTGCTCGAGGAGATCACCGCGCTGGAAGCCCGCGGCGTTTCGACCGAGTCGCTGGTGGTCTCCAGCCGCGCCCACGTGGTCACCCCCTACCACAAGCTGGAGGACGAGTTCCGGGAGCGCATCCTCGCCGGCGAGTCGGCGATCGGCACGACAAAGCGGGGGATCGGGCCGTGCTACGCGGATAAGGCGCAGCGGGCGACGGCCGTGCGCGTCGGCGACCTCCTGCGCCCGGATGCGCTCCACGAGAAGCTCGAGACCGCTTGCCGCTTCAAGGGCGCCCTGATCGACGGCGCGGCCGAAGGTGCGGCCGACGCCCTGGACGCGGACAAGCTGACCGCCCGTCTCGCGGCGGCGGGCGAGCTGCTGGCGCCGCGGATCACCGACACCACCTACCTGCTCCACGACCTGCTCCGCCAGGGCAAGCGCCTGCTCTTCGAGGGCGGGAACGCGACGCTGCTGGACGTGGACCACGGCACGTACCCCTTCGTCACCAGCTCGAGCTGCACGGCGCTGGGCATCTCGACCGGCACGGGCGTGCCCGGTCGGCGGCTCGACAGGGTCGTAGGCATCATGAAGGCATATACCACCCGCGTGGGCGCGGGGCCGATGCCGACCGAGCAGAAGAACGAGTCGGGCAACCGCATCCGCGAGCGCGGGCGCGAGTACGGCACAACGACAGGGCGTCCGCGGCGCTGCGGCTGGCTCGACCTGGTGGCGACGCGCTACTCGGTGATGATCAACGGCGTGACGGACGTCGCGCTCATGCTCTTCGACGTGCTCGCGGGGTTCGAGCAGATCCAGGTGTGCACGTCGTACGACGTGGCCGGCGAGCGGACCGACCGCTTCCTGCCCGACGGCCACGACCTCTCACACGCCGTTCCGGTCTACAAGTCGCTCCCCGGCTTCAGCGACGAGATCACGACCGTACGCACGCGGCGCGACCTGCCGCCGAACGCGCAGCGGTACGTGGAGTTCGTCGAGGAGTTCCTGGGCGTGCGGGCGTCGATCATCAGCGTGGGACCGGGGCGGGAGCAGACGCTGGTGTCGTGAGCCGCTCCGGCGCGCCCACGCCGGCACTCGCCCCGGGCTCTTCTCCCCCGTCGGGGCACGACAGACGCTGCGTCGGAGCAGGCGCCGGTCTGGCGAGGAACGAACTCGGGCGGCCCTGATACGCTATCGCCATGCCCCGTCTCGACTATCAAACCGCCGGCGAATCGCACGGACCCGGGCTCATCGCCGTCGTCACCGGGCTCCCCGCGGGCGTGAAGCTGGACGAGGAGCTGATCAATGGCGAGCTCTCCCGCCGCCAAGGCGGCTACGGGCGCGGCGGGCGACAACGCATCGAGACCGATCGGGTCGAGTTCCTCTCCGGCGTCCGACGCGGCAAGAGCATCGGCTCGCCGCTCACCATGCTCATCCGCAACAAGGACTCGCGCCTCGACGACCTGCAGAAGACCCCGCCCGTATATCGTCCCCGTCCCGGCCACGCCGACCTCGCGGGGAGCATCAAGTGGCTCACGACCGACTGCCGCGAGACGCTCGAGCGGGCGAGCGCCCGCGAGACCGCGGCGAGAGTCGCCGCGGGGGCTGTCGCCCGCTGCCTGCTGCGCGAGTTCCAAGTCGAGGTCTTCGGCTTCGTCCGCCAGATCGGGCCGCACGCGACGGCGATCAAGGTCACGCCGGACAACTGGCGCGAGATGCTCAAGCTGCGCGACGGGAGCGACACCTACTGCCCCGACGCCGCGACCACCGAACAGCAGTGCGCGGTCATCCGCCAGGCGAAGATCGATAAGGACACGGTCGGCGGCATCGTTGAGGCCCATGCCTTCAACTGCCCGCCCGGGCTCGGCTCCTCCATGGACTGGCGCGACCGGCTCGACGCGCGCCTGGCCTACGCCGTCATGGGCATCCAGGCCTTCAAGGCCGTCGAGATCGGTCTCGGTCGCGACTGCGCCGCGCTCCCCGGCTCCCAGGTGCACGATCCCATCCACTTCGACCGCGGCAAGCAGGGCACCCCCACCCTCGGCTTCGTCCGCACCAGCAACAACGCCGGCGGCACCGAGGGCGGCATCACCAACGGCCAGCCCGTCGTTGTCCGAGGCACGATGAAGCCGATCTCCACGCTCCTCCGCGGCCTGCCCAGCGTCAACCTCAACACCAAGGAGCCGGAGCAGAGCCAGTACGAGCGCAGCGACATCTGCGCGGTCTCCGCCGCGAGCGTGGTGATGGAGAACGCGGTCGCTTTCGAGATCGCCCGCGCCTTCTGCGAGAAGTTCGGCGGAGACTCGGTCGTCGAGATGGGGTCCAACTACGACACCTTCATCAAGCTTGCGCGCAGCCTGCCATTGGACCCGCCTGAGATGACGATCGCGTGAGCGTCGCGAAACCTGTCTCTTGATCCGTCGTATCTCATCGGGCAGGCATGAGGCGCACTGGCCTTCATGAACACGGCTCCTCGCGCACGATCGGTCAGCCGGTCCCGCTCCTTCTCGTCACGGGCTTGGCGCTGCTCGCGATGTCACTGCTCGTGTGCTCCGCTTGGCATCTCGAGGCGACGCGGCGCACGCGGCTTGCCGCTCGGCACTTCTGCACGTGCTCCGATTGCTGCGACCTTGCAGTCTGGAGTGAGCAAGCCGACCGAATCTACGGCATGCCGCTGCACGGCCTCCTTGCCATCGACGTGGTTCTCCGGCTCGCAAGCGGCGTCGCGTTGAGCGCCGGGCTCCTCGCCGCTGGCGGCGGGTGGCTTCTGTTCCGCGTGGCTCGCGACGCGAACGTCTGCGCAAACTGCCACTACGACAGAACCGGCCTGCCCGCCGGCGCCGTATGTCCTGAGTGCGGCAGCGCTGCTTTTCAGCTCGGCCCGAGCGACGGCGACGCATCTGGCTCGCCCTGAGCGCCGCCGCCGTCAGCTTCCTGCTCGCCCTCGTCCCCGACGACCTCTCCCGCAAAGCCTCGATCGCTCTCGCCCGCCTCCGCGGGTACGACGGCTGCCTCTGCGCCGATTGCGGCGAGGCGTTCGGGTTTCAGGGCTACAACTACCGCTCGTTCTGCGGCACCAGCCGCGGCGCGTCCGCGAGCCAAGCCCTCGCCGTGATCGGCTGGCTCACCTCCGGTATCCTCCTCCTCACCGCTATCGACCCCAGCCCCGCGCCCTCCCGCTTCCCGCCCGGCCACTGCCCCGCCTGCGGGTACGATCTCGCCGGCTGCGTGCTCCCGGTCTGCCCAGAGTGCGGCCGCGCCGCCGATGCCGGGCACGCCTAAACCCGAGGCGCCCGTGCGCACGCTGCTCGAACCCCGCAACCGGTGGCGCCTCCTCGGGATCTATTGGCTCGCCCAGGCGCTCGCGCTGCTCGTGCTCTACGTCTTTTTCGTCGGAACGACCGGCACCGGCGAGTGGGACCTCCTCCCGCCCGCCGACTACCTGCAACTCTTCGACGACAGCGGCCTGGTGCTCACGTACGTGATCTCGGCTCTCCTCCTGACGCTGCTCCAGCTCCTGCTCATTCTCCCGGTCAACCTGCCCGTGCTCACCCACCACCGCGGGCGCAGCGTCAAGCTCTCCCTGGCCGCGGCCGGGGCCTTCATCGCCGCCATCGTGGTCGGCCTCGTCGCCGCCGTCTGCGAGCTGGTCGTGCTGTACGAGCTCGCCGAGCCGCGCGAGTGGTCCTGGGGCGCCATGGCGATCGGCCTGGCGATTAGCTGGGCCTTCTTCACCACGCTCCTGCTGCGCTACGCCAACCGCTCCCGCCTCTCCAACGACGACCTGGTCACCCGCGTCGCACGCATCGTGTTCGCCGGCACCGCCGTCGAGACCGCCGCCCTCATCCCCATCGACGTGATGATCCGGCGCAGAACCGAGTGCTACTGCTGGTCGGGCAGCTTCTGGGCCCTGATCCTGTCGGGCGCGGTGGGGATCGTCGTCGCCGGGCCGGCGATCTTCCTGCCTCTCCTGGCGCGGCGCCCCCGCCGGCGCCCGGAAGGCCTGTGTCACCGCTGCGCCTACAACCGCTCCGGCCTCGGTCCCTCCGCCCCATGCCCCGAATGTGGCACAACTCCCGGCTCGGCATGAGCACCACCGAGCGAGCTTCCCTCACGATGATCGCCCTGCTTCGCCCCGGTCCACACGGCGATGGTCAAGCCGGATTGCGCGGGACGGTTGCGGGGGCGCGCGGAACGCAGAGGTCGCGGCGGGAACGCGGAGACCTCGGAGACGGAAGGAGAAAGCGAACGCGAAGGGCGCGAAGTTCACGAAGTGCGCGAAGAGGAAACTCGGACTGCTCCTGCTTCTCTTCGAATCCTTCGCGCACTCCGCGGCCCTCGCGTTCAGCCTTCTTCGCCAGGGCTCTCGAGACTCCCCCACGAGCACTCCCGGTCCCGCAGCCGCAACAGCATCTCGCGATACTCCTCCCGCCCCACCTCCTCGCACCCGAACTGCGCCAGGTGCTCGCTCCACATCTGCGTGTCGATCAGGCCGAACCCGCGCTCCCGCAGGTGCCCGATCAACTGCGCCAGGCACACCTTGCTCGCGTCGCGCCCGCCCAGGTCCGGTCTCGAGAACATGCTCTCCGCGCAGAACACCCCGCCGACGCACAGCCCGTAGAGCCCACCCACCAGCACCGCCGCTCCGTCGCGCCCCACGAGTCCCTCGTCGCCCGGCGGGATCCGCCCGCCCGCCGCCCGCGTGGCCTCACTCGTCGCCCGCCACGCCTCGACCGAGTGCGCCAGGCCCGCCGCATGCAGCGACTCGAACAGGCTCACGATCTGGCCGTTGATCCAGCCCCCCGGCCGGCGCGGGTCGGCGCACGCCCGGATCACCCGCCCGAACGCCGCGTCGCTCGTCACCCTGAACCGCCCCGCCCGCACCGTCCGCTCCAGGCGCCGCGGCAGGCGCCATCCTCCGCCCTCGTCCAGCCGGATCACCCCCCGCGGGTCCGCCTCATACCAGGCCACCCCGGCCCGGCGCCCCCTGGCCGCCATGGGAAAGATCCCCTCCCGGTACGCCCTGAGCACGGCCCGCACGAAGTCGTCCCGCTCCTGCCCTCCGCCCCGGATCCCCGTCTGGCTGCCCATAACGCCCGAGCGTAGGGATTTCCCGCGGCTTCTTGCTCCCGGGGCTTGTGGCGCGACCCTCTCCCGGCCAAAATACCGGGGCCCGCCGGCGCGGCCGGTCGCCAGAAACCCCGGACCGCGTCCTCCCAATGATCCGTCCGGACCAACCCCCGGGGAGGGAACCGCGATGAGCTGCGACGCCACGCTCCAGATGCTGCTCGAGAACGACGACGTCTTCATCCCCCTGATCTTCGCCGGCGTCGGCGTCGTGGGCATCGTCTTTGGCACCCTGACCGGCATGGTCAAGGCCGTCGCCCGCGAGCGCACCCGGCGCGAGATCGCCGCGTACATCGCCGAGGGGTCCATGTCGCCCGAGCAGGGCGAGCGATTGATGGGCGCCGGCCAATCCAAGTGTTGATCCTTCGGAGCACACCTCCATGCACCCGACCCTCGCGAACCTGTCCCCTCTCGCCCTGGGCCTCACCGACGACACCATCCAGACCGTGGTGGCGCTCGCCGTCATCGGCTCGGTGATCACCATCTGCACCATCGCCGGCGCCGTGCGCCGGATCGTCACCACGCGCGAGCGCGAGACCACCACCCGCGAGCTC
>DASRXL010000253.1:0-16802 GCA_035654175.1 Phycisphaerales bacterium | reverse complement strand
ACAGATGGGCACCGCGACGGCCGTGGCGCTGATCGTCCTCGGGCTGCTCGTCGGCGTCGGGGCGGGTGTGTACCTCGACCGCGCCCTGGCGGCGCGCGCCCTCCGCGCCGCCAAGGACGAGGCGCGCCAGATCGTCCAGCGCGCCGAGGCCGAGGCCCGGACCTCGGCCGAGAAGCTGCGCCTCGACGCGGAGAGGGACGCCCTCCAGCGCAAGGAGAAGCTCGACGCGGAGATCGAGAACGCGCGCGCCGAGCTGCGCGAGACCGAGCGGCGGCTCGGGAAGCGGGAGGACGTTCTCCACAACAAGGAGGAGGCCGTCGCGCAGCGCGACGCCGGGCTCTCGAAGCGCGACGACCGGCTGCGCGAGCGGGAGGCCAAGCTCGACGAGCGCGAGAAGGAGGTCGAGGGCGTGATCCGCCGCCAGACCGAGAAGCTCCACGAGCTCGCCCGGCTCTCGCCGGATCAGGCGCGCGAGCTGCTCCTCGCCCGCGTCGAGGAGGAGAACCGCCACGAGGTGGCCAAGGTGGTCCGGCGCGTCGTCGAGGACGCCGAGGAGGAGGCCAAGGCCAAGGCGACCGAGATCACGCTCATGGCCATCCAGCGGATCGCCACGGAGGTGACCAGCGAGTCCACGGTCCGGACCGTCGCCATCCCCTCCGACGACATGAAGGGCCGGATCATCGGGCGCGAGGGCCGGAACATCCGCGCGATCGAGAGGGCGACGGGCGTGGACATCATCGTGGACGACACGCCGGGCGTGATCGTCGTCTCCTGCTTCGACAAGGTCCGCCAGGCCATCGCGGTCGAGTCGCTGGAGCGGCTCATCGCCGACGGCCGCCTCCATCCCACCCGCATCGAGGAGGTCGTCGAGAAGACCCGCGAGGAGATCAACGAGCGCATCACCAAGCACGGCAAGGAGGCCGCCCTCGAGGTCAACATCCGTGGGCTCCACCCCAAGATCCTCGACGCCATGGGCCGGCTCTACTTCCGCACGAGCTACGGCCAGAACGTCCTCCGTCACTCTGTCGAGGTCGCGTTCCTCAGCCAGATCATCGCCGAGCAGCTCGGCCTCGACGGCCGGCTCGCGCGGCGCTGCGGCTTCCTCCACGACATCGGCAAGGCGATGGACCATGAGATGGAGGGCGGCCACCCCAAGATCGGCATGGAGTTCGCCCGCCAGCACGGCGAGCGGGACGAGGCCGTGCTCAACGCCATCGGCGGCCACCACAGCGACATCCCGTCCACCACGTTCTACACCCCCATCATCATGGCCGCCGACGCCGTCTCGAGCGCCCGCCCCGGCGCCCGGCGCGAGAGCATGGAGAAATACATCCAGCGCCTCAACGAGCTGCAGGACATCGCGCTCTCGTTCAAGGGCGTCAACGAGGCGTACGCCATCCAGGCCGGGCGCGAGGTCCGGGTGATGATCGACGCCGAGCGCGTGAGCGACGACGAGGCGTTCCTCATCGCGCACGACATCGCCAAGCGCGTGAGCGACGAGATGACCTTTCCCGGCGAGATCAAGGTGACGGTGCTGCGTGAGACGCGCGCGATCGAGTACGCCCGCTGACCCCGTGGCCGACCCGCGCGGCCCAAGGATGCGCCCGACCATGCTCTGGAGGCTTGCCCTTGCCGTTGCGCTCTCGATGAGCCCCCTCCTTGCTCCCGGGTGTCTCGAGGCCTCCGCGTTCTACCACCCCGCGCACCGCGGCAACACCGCCCCCGCGCACGCGCTGGATGTGCGATTCCCCACGACCGACGGGCTCACCCTCCACGGCTGGTTCTTCCCCGCCCGGGGGGGCGCCTCGCCGGCGCCCACCGTGCTGCACGTCCACGGCAACTCCGGCGACGTGTCCGGCCACCGCTTCGCCTGCGACTTCCTCGCCGACCGCGGGTTCAACGTGCTGCTCTTCGACTACCGGGGCTTCGGCGCTTCGGACCCGGCGCGGGGCATCCTCCGGCGCAAGGATCTCGTCGAGGACACCGCGGCGGCGCTCGACTATCTGCTCACGCGCCAGGACGTGGATCCAGAACGCATCGCGGTATTCGGCTACAGCCTCGGGGCCGTGCTCGGGCTCGCGGCCGCCGAGCGCCCCGAAATCGGCGCCGTCGTCGCCTACGCGGGCTTCTCGACCTGGAAGGGCGTCGCGAGCGACCACGCCGGGCCGCTCGGGCGGGCCCTGATCGCCCGCGGCTACGACGCGACCGAGACGGTCGCTCGCCTGGGTGATCGACCGGTCCTGATCGTGCACGGCACGGCCGACCGCGTCGTTCCCTACCGCCACGCGGAGCTGATCTACGCCGCCGCGCAGCGGGCGGGCATCCGGGCCGAGCTCATGCCTGTCGAGCGGGGCAGCCACATCTCCATCGGGTCGGATGAGAGGGTGCGCGGGGCGGTCGTCGCCTTCCTCGAGCGGGAGCTCGGCGCCGGGCCCTGATCAGGGCGCGAGCCCCCACGCGATCGCGCCGACCAATGCCAGCCGTCCGTCGATCAGGTCTCGGAGCGCGGGTGGATCCCAGATCCACAGCCCGGCTGTTACGGCCAAGTCCGTGGCGGCCCAGATGGCGCTCGCGCCGAGCGTGCCGGCGAAGCCGCCGATCCCCAGGAGCACCGCCGCGGCGCCCAGGTGCATCGCCATCGCGACGAGCCAGGTCGCCTTCCTGCCATACCGCGCCGGCACGGTCTGCGTGCCGAAGGCCCGGTCCACAGACGCGTCGTCCAGATCGCAGAGCATCGCGTCGGCGGTGACGACGAGCACCAAGCCGGCGCCGACGGCGGCGGCGTACGCCAGGGTGGGTGGCGAGCCTCTCACGGGCGACTCCAGCGCCAGCGTGACGCCCAGGCCCGCGATCGCCCCGCCCGGGAGCAGGTTCTTCACGAGAAGCACGTCCTTCGGACGCGCCCTCCTGCCCCGCACGCTCCCATAGACGATCACGCCTCCAATCCCGACCGGCGGAAGCAAGAGATTCAGGGGCGTGATCGAGGCGGCGGCGGCGGCGCCCAGGGCGAGCATGCCCCACGCGAGGGCCCGGATACGGCGCCGCCGCGCCATGAGGAACCCGTGCCTGACCGGCTGCGCGTCTGCGTCGGCCCGGTCCAGCCACTGGTCGCGGGCCTTCACCCGGTCCAGCAGGTAGAGCCCGACGCCTGCGCAGAAGCTCGCGCCGAGGGCCGGAGCGCTTGGCCGCGTCCCCAGCATCAGCGCTGCGCCGGCATACACCCCGGCGAAGTAGAGGCCGGGCCACAGCGCCAGGTGCCCGGCCCGCTCGAGAGCGCCGGCCAAGCTCCAGCGTGCTCGTGCGGGCGGGCGCCCAGCTTCGCTCATCCGGCGGGGCTCCTTCAATCCTCGCCTGCGCTTTGGGACCAGCGCAGCGCGTCGTCGAACGCCGTGATCCGCGCCCCGGCGAGCAGTTCCGCCGCGAGCTGGTCCATCAGCAGCCGCTCCTGGCGGATGCGCAGCTCCTCCCGGAGGCGCGGGGCCGCGGCCTCCAGGGCCGTGCCGTCGGGCGGCAGGCGCTCGTCGAGGTACACGAGGGCGAAGCCCGTCCGGATCGCGACGATCGGGGAGACGGTCCCGGGCTCGATCGACGCGACAGCGCTCCGGATCGACGATTCGTAGGCCGGGTCGTCCGGGCTGAATGGCTCCACGAGCCCGCCCCTCGGCGCGGAGGCGTCGGTGGACCGCTCCTCGGCGAGGGCCGCGAACCTGAACTCGAGATCATCCGGCGCGCCCTGCAGGAGCTCGCGCCGGGTCGTCTGCGCCTCCCGTTCGGTCTCGGTGACGATGATGCGGGTGCGCACGCGCTCGCCGTGCTGCACGCGCCAGGCGAGTTCCACCTGATCCGTGCGCACGTCCACGCGATCGCGCACGAGCGCTCGCAGCATGGCGTTGCGGCGCAGCAGTTCGGCGAACCTCGCGGGCCCCAGGCCGCGCCGCTCGCGCACGCGGGTCAGGAGCTGCTCGGTCGCGTGCGTGTCGCCCTCGACGGCGAGCATCTCGGTCAGCAGCCGCCGCTCCTGCCCGAGCTCCGCCTGCCCGACGGTCAGGCCGCGCCGCGTCATCTCCGCGTCGAGCAGCCGCCCGAGCGCGATCTCTTCGAGCACCGCCGCCCCGGCCGTTTCGCTCAGCGGCGCCCGCAGCTCTTCCCATTCCACCGGCTCGCCGTCGATCGTGGCCGGCGGCGAATCCGCCTGGCCCCCGATCGCGCGCCCCCTGCTCCCGGCCGCGTATTCCTCCGCGCGCTCCACCCCCTCGAACGGCGTCGGCCCGCGCGAGCCCCCGCCGCATCCCGCGCCCCACGCCGCCGCGATGCCCAGGAGCAAGCCGCCTGCAATGCAATGCTGGGTTCTGCACATGCGTGATCAGAGGTGAACACCCTCCGGGGGTCAACCGCCGGTCCTCGGACGGAGTATCTTCTCCTGAACGAGCATCCTGTATGGCAGAGCAGTCCGAGCACATCACGGCGCCGACGCCCAAGCCCCGCTCCACGATCTGCCCCTACTGCGGCGCGAGGACGCGGAATCTCTCCCGGTGCGAGACCTGCCGCGGCCTGTTCGATCCGCTCTCCCGCCAGGCGACGCAGAATGCGATGGGCCCGTGGTCCATACGGGACGACGCCCGGCCTCACCGCCCCGGCTGCTCGTATGAAACCCTCGTGCGCATGGTGGAGCGCGGCCAAGTCGGCCCCGACACGGTGCTCCGCGGCCCGTCCACGCTCCAGTTCTGGACCGTCGCCCGGTGGTGTCCCGGGGTGGCGCACCTCCTGGGCGCCTGCCACAGTTGTGGGTATCGCGTGGAGCCCACCGATCCGGCATGTCCCAGGTGCGGCGCGACATTCCGCGCGCCGGCGGATCGCCAGTCGCTCGGACTGGGCGAGGTGAGATTCGTCCCGGGGCGCGGCATCGACCAGGCGGGCGGGGTGGAGGCCGGACCGCCCGGGCTGAGCGCGCAGCCCTCGGACCCGGCGGCCCCGGGTGGGGCGGCGCCGAGCGACGACCCGGTGGCGGCGGCGCGAACCGGCAGGCTCGCGCGCGAGCTCGCGGCGGCGCGTCGCTGGGCGAGGATCTGGCTCGTCGCGTTCGTCGCGCTCGCGCTGCTCGTCGCCGCCGCGCTCGTGCTGCCGGCGCTCGATCTCGGGGTGGGTCCGGTCGGCGCCTGGCTGCGCGGGCGAAGCGCCGCCGAGCCGGAGGCGAGGGCGCCCGGTCCGGGCGCCGAGATACCGGCGATCCAGCCGGAGCAACCTGTCGTCGCGCCGAAGGATGCGCTCGATCTTCCGGACGCGGGCCCGCGACCCGAGACCGGCGACGGTCCGGTCGAAACTCCGGGGGAATCCGGCACGCGCGTCGGGCCGGAAGGAGAAGGGGGCGCGCAGGATGCCTCCGCGCCGCCGCACATCGACCCCGCGATCGAGAGGCTCAGGCGCCTGCGCTGAAGCGCGGGACGCTCGCCTCGGCGCGGCGCACCGCGCACCGCGCGCCGCGCCAACTCGGGCTATCTCTGGTGATCACGGGATCGTGCGACGGAGGCTGAGAGCTTCTTCACCGGTCGTTAGGAGGCTGAACGCAGGTGCGGCGCGGCGCGCCGCTGGATTCCCCGGAAAATCAGGGGCAGCGCTCGCGGATGGCTTTTGCGTGGCGAGCCTGATGTGGTATAGTGCTAGCGCTTGCCTGACTTCCGCCCCCCATTCGGGTCCGGGCGCCATACACGGAGCCACGCCATGAACGACAGCAGGAGATGCCTCCGGGCCGCGTTCACGTTGATCGAGTTGCTGGTGGTGATCGCGATCATCGCGCTGCTCATCGGCATCCTGCTGCCGGCCCTCGGGGAGGCTCGGCGCGCCGGGAAGCTCTCGGTCTGCCAGTCGAACATCCGGCAGTTCGGCCTGGCGACGGGGACGTACGCGGCCGACTTCCAGGACCGCATCTTCGCGTTCACCTGGAACGAGGGGACGATGGGCCAGACGAAGTACTCGGACCTGGAAGGCCCGTACGACTCGGACGTGGAGGCCGCGGCTCGGCAGGCGCTGGACGTCATCCGCAGGCGGGCCGGGCGCGAGGACATCGACCCGATCGACGGCTGGATCCCGCACATCCTGTACACCCACCTGGTGGTGAACGACTACCTCGGCCAGCGCCTCCCGGAGGAGATGGTCGCCTGCCCCGAGGACGACGCGCTGCTCGATTGGCAGCAGGATCCGAGGGAGCTCTTCGATACCGGCGCGTGGGAGCCGTTCCAGCCCAATCCCGACAACGACAACAGCCGCTGGCCCTACAGCTCGTCGTACATCGTGACCGTCTCGTCGTTCGACCGCTACCAGAGCAGCTCGATCAAGAGCCAGGATGGCGACGCGGTGCGCGCCCGGATCCGCCAGGCAGCGTTCAACAGGTACACCCTCCCGCCCGGCCACCAGCTCGGCAACCTGAAGATCTCCGACGTCGCGTTCCCCGCGTCGAAGGTGCAGATGTACGACCAGTTCGCCCGGCACTACGGCGACAACGACTATTACTTCCTCGATCCGGAGGCGCGCGAGCCGCTGCTCATGTTCGACGGCTCGGGCGACGTGCGCCGCACCGCCGACTCGAACCTCGGCTGGAACCCGTTCGATCCTGCCGCGCCCGAGTACATCATCCGGTACAACCCGCCCAAGGGTGACGCGTGGTACCCGCGCCCGCGCAACGAGCCCCGCGACGAGTGGCCGGCCGTGTACAACTGGACGCGCGGCGGCCTCCAGGGCTACGACTTCGGCGGCGAGCCGCTGAACACCGGGCAGAGGCCGTAAGCTCGACCACCGACGCGGCGTCGCGGAACTCTCGGGAGCTCGGGCGCGCCCGGCTGCGACTCCCCGGCGCGTGTTCTCCAAGCACGTCGCCTGCACTCAGGAACACCCGGCCGTCCCGCCGCGGTGCCCCGGCCCGGGAACCGCGGCTCACGCCACCGCTCGCGCGACGTGCCGTACCGCGGACGCGAACCCCGCCCGCAGCCGCTGCTTGCCTGGCGACCCCGAGCGCGTGATCCGGTGCATACGGCCGGAGGGCGAGGCAAGGTGTGTCCGCCCCCGCAACGAGCCGAGTGACCGCTCTCCCGAGCGCCCCACCCCGACCCGCGCCCGCCGGCAGCCCTTCGGCTTCGCGGCGACCCGCCCAACACAGGCCGGGAACGGGCTGCAAAGCTTGCTGACCGCCAGCGCCAGGCCCTATCGTCCGGGGCGCGGCCGAGACAGGCGGCGCCGGACGCAGGAGAGCGTGGCATGCGGGTGCTGATCGCCGATAAATTCGAGAAGCAGGGGATCGACGGCCTCACGGCCCTGGGGTGCGCGGTCGTGTCCGAGCCGGCCGCCGGCGCCGAAGGGCTTCCGGCGGCCGTCGAGAAGCACGACCCGCAGGTGCTGATCGTCCGCTCGACCAAGGTCACTGCACCCTCGATCGGGGGCGCGAAGTCGCTGCGGCTGATCATCCGCGCGGGCTCCGGCTACGACAACATCGACATCGCGGCCGCCTCCGGGCGCGGCATCGCGGTCTGCAACTGCCCGGGCATGAACGCCGTCGCGGTCGCCGAGCTCGCCATGGGCCTGCTCCTGTGCTGCGACCGGCGTCTGCCCGACCAGACCGTGGATCTCCGCGCCGGCGTCTGGAACAAGAAGGAGTATGGCAAGGCGCGCGGGCTGAAGGGGGCGAGGCTCGGCGTCGTGGGCGTCGGCAACATCGGGGCCGAGCTCATCCAGCGCGCCGCAGCCTTCGGCATGGATATCCACGTGTGGTCCCGCAGCATGAGCGCGGAGCGCGCCCGTACCCTCGGGGCGCGGTGGTGGGGGTCCAAGCCCGACGAGCTGCCCGCGCTCGCGGCCGGCTGCGACGCCGTTAGCGTCCACGTCGCGCTGACCGAGGACACGCGCGGGCTCTTGGGCCGGGAGTTCTTCGACGCCATGACGCCCGGCGCCTACTTCATCAACACGTCGCGCGGCGCCGTGGTGGACCAGTCGGCCCTCGCCGCGGCGGTCACCGGCAAGGGCGTCCGCTGCGGGCTCGACGTGTGGGGCAACCAGCCGCAGCCGACCGACACCGCCTTCAACGACGAGCTCGCCAAGCTGCCGGGCGTGTACGGGACGCACCACTGCGGCGCATCGACCGACCAGGCCCAGCTCGCGGTCGCCGACGAGGTGGTCCGGATCGTGGGTGTGTACAAGGATACCGGACGCTTCGAGAACCGCGTGAACGGCGACGCGCTCGAGCCCACCGTCCGCAAGGCAAGCATTTCCGCCGAAAGGGTGACACGATGAGCGCGACCACCACCACCGCCGCAACCACCGACCGCGTGCTGAATTTCTCCGCCGGGCCAGGTGTGCTGCCCGAGGAAGTCCTCCGCCAGGTGCAGGAGGATGTCTGGAACATCGCCGGAACGGGCGTGGGAATCATGGAGCACTCCCACCGGGCGGGGACCTTCGACCGGATCCTCGCGGAGTCGATCGCCGACTGCCGCAAGATCGGGAACATCGGAGACGACTACGAGATCCTGTTCCTGACCGGCGGGGCCAGCACGCAGAACCATTTGATCCCGGCGAACCTGCTGCCCGAGGGGGGGACGGCCGACTATCTGATCACCGGCTACTGGGCCAGCAAGTCGGCGCAGGAGTGCAAGGTCTACGGCAAGCCCCACACCGCGTTCGATGGGAAGCCGACGAACTACACGTTCATTCCGTCGCAGAAGGAGATCAAGTTCTCAGAGAAGCCCGCGTACGTGCACTACACCAGCAACAACACCATCATGGGCACACAGTTTCACTACGTGCCCGAGCCGCCCGCGGGCGTGCCGCTGGTGTGCGACATGTGCAGCGACATCTACTCGCAGCCGCTGGACGTGTCGAAGTACGGCCTGATCTACGCCGGCGCTCAGAAGAACCTCGGCCCGGCCGGCACGACCCTCGTCATCATCCGCAAGGACCTGCTCGAGCGCGCGCCTCGCCCGCTCCCCACCCTCATGAGCTACAAGGTCTACGCGGACAACGAGTCGCGCCCCAACACCCCGCCGGTCTTCGCGATCTACGCCGTCGGGTTGGTCTTCAAGTGGATCCTCAAGCAGGGCGGCCTGGCCCCGATCGCCAAGCGCAACCAGGCGAAGGCCAAGATCATCTACGACGTGCTCGACGGTTCGTCGTTCTACAAGGGCCACGCGCGCCCCGACAGCCGCTCCCTCATGAACATCTCGTTCCACACCCCCAATCCCGAGACCGACAAGCTGTTCATCGCCGAGGCGCTCAAGGAGGGGATGGACAACCTCAAGGGCCACCGCTCGATCGGCGGCATGCGCGCCAGCATCTACAACGCCTTCCCCGCCGAGGGGTGCGAGGCTTTCGCCCAGTTCATGCGGGAGTTCGAGCGGCGCCACGGCTGAGCCGCGCGGCGCACGCCTCGTACACCTCGTCGGCTCCGATCCGACCCATGAGGGCCAGCCCTCCGGGCGCGTCCTTGTGGTCCAAGCGGTCCCCGGGGTGGACGTGCTGGATCACGTCGGCCGACCGCCCGTAGGGGCCGACGCGCTCCACCCGCGTGGGGCCGAAGAGCCCCACCAGAGGCCTCTCGAACCCCACTGCCATGTGCAGCGCCGCCGAGTCGTTCGCCAGCACCAGGGCGCTGCGGCGCACCAGCGCCATCAGGCCGCCGATCGAGGTCTCTCCAACGAGGTCGATCACGCGCCCGTCCCGCTGCGCCAGCTCCAGCAGCGGGGCGCACTGCTGCCGTTCGTTCCGGCCGCCCACGACCGCGATCCGGGCGACCAGCCCATCGCCCAGGAGGCGCAGCGCAACGGTCCGATAACGGTCCGCGGGCCACTGCTTGCCCGTCCACCGGCTTGTCGGCGCGAAAAGGGCGAAGGGCTCCGCTATGCGGTGGTCGGCGCACGCCCACGCGATCCCTTCGGGCGGCGCGTACAGCGACATGTCGACCACGGGATCTATTCCCGCCTCACGCACCAGGGCCAGCATGCGATCGACCGTGTGCAGCGCTTCGGATCCCCGCTCGCGCCGGGTGTAGAACAGCCACCCCAGCTCCCGGGCCCGCCGGTGCCCCACCCGGTCGCGCGCCCCTGTCGCCCAGGCGAAAAAGGCCGAGCGGAACAGCCCCTGCGCGTCGATCACCAGCTCGTAGCGGGGCTCGCGCAGCCGCGCCAGCCACTTCAGCAGGCTCGTGGCGCCGCCCCGGCGCATCGCCCTCGCCAGGTCCGCGCGGGGGAACGGCACGACGCCGCTGAGCGCCGGGTGCGCCCGCACCGCGTCGAGGAACGTGTCCTGCACCAGCCAGTCGATCCGAGCCGCCGGGTACGCGCGGCGCAGGCTCGCCAGGATCGCCACGCTCCGGCACACGTCGCCGAGGGCGCTCGGGCGGATGAGCAAGATGCGCCGGGGTGCTGCCACGGGCGCGATGGTACCCGTGCCGGAGCGGCTGAAAGCAGCCGCTCGCGCTCCCGAATACCATCCCGAAGGCTGTCCCCGGGGAGCCCAGAGAGGAGCGAACCATGAGGCGTCTCACACATGTGTGCGCGGCCGTTCTTACCGCCGCCGCGGGTCTGGCCGCGCCGGCCCTGGCGCAGGACGGGCCCCGCCCCTTCCTCACCTTTGAGCACGACGGCCTCGCCGAAGCGTTCGTGGACGAACGCGACATGGCGCTCCGCGACGCGCTGGCCATGCTGCCCGACCGCCTCGCCGAGCTCCCCGAGGAGATCGAGGAGATGCCCCCCGAGGCGGCGCAGCTTGCCGGTCTCTTTCTCCGCACCATCGCCAAGCCCTCGCGCGTCGGCGTCACGTACGACGGCACGAATCCTTCGGGCGGCTTCTACGGCTACGGCGTGATCATCAGCGTCGAATGCCGCGATGAGGGAGAGGCCGCCGATCTGCAGGAGGCCGTGCTCGGGGTCACGGAGATGGTTGCCGAGGAAGAGGGCGTCGAGCTCCCGCTCGAAGCGAGCGAGCGCTTCGAGGGGATGAGCGAGATCATGCTCCCTCTCGGGCCGATCAGCTTCGGGCCGCGCGAGGCCGAGACCGGGTGGCGCTACGAGATCATCATCGGCACGATGAACGACCCTGACGGGGCGTTCGCCGGCGCGCCGGACCTCATCGCCGAGCCCGGGTTCGAGAGCTACGCCACCGCCACGCTCGACTTCTCCACCCTCACGCCGCTCAGCCGGATGGCCGTGAACATGGCCGGCGCGAACGCCCCGCAGGTGCGTGAGTTTGTGGCGCGATTCGAGGAGATGGGGCTGGTCGGTGAGGATGCCCTCCGGCTCGAATACCAGGCCGGGAACACCCCGGAGGCCGCCGTCCAGACGTTCGCCCTTCGCGACGCCGCGCCCCGCGCCGAAGCGCTCTCGCTCGCCACCGAGCCGCTCGCCGGCGAGCACCTCAAGGTCGTCCCCGCCGACGCGTTCGCCGCGAGCATCAGCACCGTCTCGTTCGCGCAGGTCGACGGCCTGCTCGCGCAGCTGACCGAGCACGGCGTCCCCGTCGCCGACGCGATCGCCGGCTTCGAGGAGCAGACCGGCGTGCACCTCGTCGAGGACGTGCTTCACGCCCTCGGCGGGACGGCGGCGTTCTACAACGCCGAGTCCACCGGCGGCGGTTCGCTCCTCTCGTCCGTCCTCCTGCTGGCGATCGAGGATCGCGAGCGGTTCTCCGAAGCCCTCCAGAAGCTCACCGACTTCGCGAACGACGCGATCGACAGCTCCGGCGATCCCGGCCGGTACGTGCAGTTCGAGCGGTGGACCGCGGGCGAGGGCATCGACCTCCTTAGCCTGCGATTCCCCGGCCTGCCGGTCCCCCTCGAGGTCACCTTTGCCCTCGCGGATGACTGGCTCATCGCCGGGCTCACGCCCCAGGCCGCGGCCGCCGCCGCGCGGCAGGCCACGGGCGACGGCGACGGAGGCCTGCCGTCCAACCCTCGATTCGCCGCGGCGTTCGAGGGGCACGAGAAGGGCGTGACGGCCATCTCGTTCGTCGATCCCGCCGAGACGCTGGACGACGGGTACTGGCTGCTCTCGCTGGGCGCTTCGGCCGTCTCCAACCTCGTCCGCTCGCCCCACGAACCGGAATCACGTGATCCGGGGATGATCCTCCCGCTCTACCGCGATCTCGCCGGCGCAGACATCCGCCCCACGCTCCAGATCACCAGTTGGGAGGGCGAGGACATGGTCACCCGCTCGTGGAGCGACCGCTGCCTGTGGGTGCAGGCGGGCGGGGTTGCGGGCGTGGGCTCGGCCTTCCTGCCCCTGGTCGGCGCGGGCATCGGCGCCGCGGCGATCGCCGGCCAGCGCGACAGCTTCGGCGCAATCGATGTGCAGGCGGCGCCGTGGCACATCTATGAGACGACCCGCCGTGCGGTCGTCATCGACCCGATCGCCGCCGCAACCCGGGCGATGATCGCCGTGTATGAACTGGAGTCCTCCGCCGGCCGGCTCGGGGCATGGCCCGCGCCCGCGGAGTGATACCCTCCGGGCATGAGCCCGACCTTTCGGATCAGGCAAGGGGCGGGCGTGACTCCGGTTGCGCTCGCCCTTCTCATTGTGCTCGCCCGGGCGGCGCCCGCGCAGCCGGAGCCGCAGAGTCGGGGCGCCGCTTGCGGCGTCCTCACGGTCCCGGAGGCGCGGACCCCGCTGGCGCGCGACGTGCTCCGCGCCGGCGCGAGCTTGCTCGCGTGGAGCCGGCCTGAGCCGGGGGATGCCTGGCGGGAGCTCGCGGTCCGGCTCGGGGCGGATGAGGGCGCTTCGGCCTGGAGCGTGCTCCAGACCGAGGGCGGCGCGCTCGAGCCGTCGGCGCGTGCCGCCGAAGACGCCGAGGCGAACGTGGTCTTTGATGTTGCGTTCGACCTGAACGGTCTGCGGAGGATCTCCGATCAGCCCTTCAGCCGCGGGGGGCGAGGCCGGGCGCTGGATGCGCTCGGCATCGACAACGCCCGGCGGGCCCGGCTCGTCGGGGTGCCGTCGCCGGACGGGGCGGACCAGTCGCTCACGCTCGCCATCTTCTCCGAGTCGCGCGCCGGGCCGCCGGGGCGTTGGCAGGCGGTTCCCTTCGCTCGGGTGCGCGCGGCTCCTGGCGGTGCGGGGCGGGCAGTCATCGAGGTGGACTTCGGACAGGAGTGGGGGGGCGTGCTCGTCACCATCGCCGACTTGGCCCTCGCGAGGGCGAATCCGGACGCGCGCTCGACCGACGAGCGGCTCAGCGCCTGGGGGGCCGATCGGGTCGAGGCACTCGGCGGGTTCGCGAAGGGCCTTCAAGGCCGGGTGCTGCTCTGGCGCGGCGAGGAGCCGGGCGCATGGTGCGCCGCGTTTCCGCTGCGCTCCGGGGCGACGGACCGGACCGTCGCGCCCCAGCTCCGGGCGCTCTTCGGGGAACGCCTCGAATGGACGCGCGACACCTCCGGGCGATCGACCGCCACGCTCGATCTTGCCCCGGCCGATGGGGCGCACGCCCGCGCGCCGGCCGAGCTGCGGATGCGATTCATCGCGATCGCCGATCGCGGGTACCTGGTGGCCGCACCGACGGAGGAGCTCCTGCACTCGGCCCCCGAGGTGCTCGCGCACCCGGAGCGGTAGCACCGACAGGGGCGTTCACACGGCGAGGGCTCGCATGACCTCCGTGATCGAGGTCTGCCCCGCCCGCGCCTTGGCGTATCCGTCCTGCTTCAGCGTCGAGAGCTCGCCCGCGCGGAGGGCAGTCGCGGCGATCTGGGGCGCGTTCACCCGCTCCATGACCAGCTCGCGCAGCTCGTCGGACAGGGCGAGCAGCTCGTAGACGCCCAGGCGCCCGCGGTAGCCGGTCGCCCTGCACTCGCGGCAGCCGGCGGCGCGCACCAGCGTGGCGCCGGGCGCGAGCTCGAAATCCAGCGGCAGGTCCGCGGCGTCGGGGCGGTACGTCCCGGCGCAATGCGGGCAGAGCCGGCGCACGAGCCGCTGCGCGAGGATCCCCTCGACCGACGACGCCACCAGGAACGGCTCGACGCCCATGTCCAGCAGGCGCGTCGTCGCCCCCGGCGCGTCGTTGGTGTGCAGGGTCGAGAAGACCAGGTGCCCGGTCAGCGAAGCCTGCACCGCGGTCTCCGCCGTCTCCTTGTCGCGGATCTCGCCGATCATGACCACGTCCGGATCGTGGCGGAGGATCGATCGCAGCCCGGACGAGAACGTCAGCCCCACCCGCGCATTCACCTGGATCTGATTCACCCCGGGGACGTGGTACTCGACCGGATCCTCCACCGTGATCACCTTGATCTGATCGCTCACGATCCGGTTGAGCGATGCGTAGAGCGTCGTGGATTTGCCCGAGCCGGTCGGCCCGGTGACGAGCAGGATCCCGTGCGGGCGGTTGATCATCCGGTCCCAGCGCCCGAGGACATTCGCCGGCATGCCGAGGTCGTCCAGGCTCATGAGCACGGCCGTCTTGCTCAGCACGCGGAGCACCACGCCCTCGCCGAAGAGCATCGGGATCACGCTCACGCGCAGGTCAAACTCCTGCACCCCGCCGCGCTCGGCGCGGTGGCGGAAGGTGATGCGCCCGTCCTGCGGCAGGCGCTTCTCGGCGATGTTCAGGTTCGCCATGATCTTCAGGCGGCTGACGATCGCCGCCCGGAAGCGGTGGATGGTCGGCGGCACGTTGGCCCGCTGCAGCACGCCGTCGATGCGGTATCGAACGATCAGCTCCTGCTCGTAGGGCTCGATGTGCACGTCGGTCGCGCGCTCGCTCACCGCCTCGGAGAGCAGGTCGTTCACCAGCTTGATGACGGAGGCCTCCTGCGCCTCCTCGACCTCTCCAGCCACCGAGGGATCGCCACCGGCGATCTCCGCGCCCGCCCGGGCGTCCGCCGACATCTGGTCGAGCGTGTCCGTGCCCACGCCGTAGTGCACGCGGATGAACTTCCGAAGGTCGTCCTCGTCCGCGAGCACCACGTCTATCGCGCACCCCGTCACGAGGCGCAGCTCGTCCAGCGCGTCCAGGCCGAAGGGGTCGCTCGTGGCGACCACGAGCCGATCGTCCCGCCTCGAGATCGGCACGCAGCCCTGGCGGTAGACCAGCTTCGAGGGCAGCGACTCCAGCAGCTTCGGCTCGACCTCGATCGAGGCCAGGTCGACCACCTGCATGTGGAACTGGTCGCCGAGCGCCAGCAGCACCTGGTCGCGCGAGACGTACCCCTTCCGCACGATCACGCGGTCAAGCCGCTCGCCGCTGGCCCGCTGCTCCGCGAGCGCATCGTCGAGCTGCTCGCGGCTGATCAGGCCACGTTCGACAAGGGTTGCTCCTATCCCCATGGCAGCGGCATTGTACCG
Source organism: Phycisphaerales bacterium (assembly GCA_035654175.1). Classification (GTDB taxonomy): domain Bacteria; phylum Planctomycetota; class Phycisphaerae; order Phycisphaerales; family UBA1924; genus PNC22. The sequence continues at coordinate 1,500 of DASRXL010000253.1, read as the reverse complement.
TCGCGCCCCGGGCGCACGGAGCCGATCGCCGAGATCTTTGCCGGTCCAATAACCCCGGCTCCGCGGGCGGCGATCCCGGCGCTATCCCGGATACTCGCTGCTGGTCCGGTCTGTCTCCCACACCCGCACCGAGCGCAGGCGCACGCCCGGCCCGAGCCGCGCCACCGGGCTCTCGAGCAGTCCGAAGCACGTCTTCGCGATGTTCTCGACCGTCGGGTTCAGGCCGGAGCCGTCGGCGAACTCGACGGTGTCCGCGTTCAGGTGCTTGTGGTCGAAGCGATCCAGCACGTGCTCCTGCACGACGTGCTCGAGCGCCCTGACGTCGAAGGGGGCGCGCCCGATCGGCGCCTCCACGGCGGGCTCGATCTGATAGTTGTGCCCGTGCCCGCTCGGGTGATTGCACTTGCCGAAGCATTCCTTGTTGCGCTCCGGGCCCCACTCCCCGACGTGCAGCCGGTGCGACGCCGAGAAATCGAACCGGATCCGGAGCACGGCGCTGGTCCTGCCCGCTTCCATCTCGACGGAATGATACGGCGAGAGGCCGAGCTCCACGCTCCGCAGCCGCACCGGGAGCCCCGCGCCCAGGGCCTCGGCCGCCTCCCGCACGACCCCGAAGGGGTCCGCCTCGGATCCGCCCGCGCACGCCCGCCGCACGATCGGCGCCACCAGAGCCCGGACCTTCTCGTCGATCGTCTTGATGTTGAGGAGATAGCCGCTCTGCGGGTCCGCCTCGCCCGCCACCGCCACACGGCACTCGAAGAACCTGCCGAGCCCCAGCACCGGCGGGCTCGCGGCGTAGCCGTTCACGCCGCCCTCCTCCGGGCCGGCGTTGATCGCGAAGCGCACGGACCGACGCAGCACCGATTCCACGTGCGAACCATAGCACGGGACGGCGTCCCGCCGGGTACCATGCACGCATGAAGACCCTCCACCGCACCCCGCTGCTGGCTGCGATCGCGATCCTCCCTCTTGCCGCCGGCGCGCAGCAGGGCGCTCCCGAGCGCCAGGCCGCGCAGCCCGCCCAGCCCCAGGAGACCCCTGTGGACGCCCGCGCCGACGATCCGACCGACGTCCTCGGCTTCACGATGACTGATATTCGGGGCGAGCCGCGTCCGCTCGACGAGTACCGCGGCAAGGTGGTGCTGATGGTGAACGTGGCGAGCGAGTGCGGCCTCACACCGCAGTACGAAGACCTCCAGGGGCTCCACGAGAAGTACGGGGAGCAGGGGCTGGTCGTCCTGGGCTTCCCCGCCAACGACTTCAAGGGGCAGGAGCCCGGCACCGACGAGGAGATCCTGGAGTTCTGCACGCGCGAGTACAAGGTCTCGTTCCCGATGTTCTCGAAGATCAGCGTGATCGGCGAGGATCGGCACCCTCTCTACGCCAAGCTCGCCGCCGCCATGTCCGAGCAAGGGGGAGAGCCGACGTGGAATTTCACCAAGTACCTCGTGGACCGCACCGGGCACGTCGTGAAGCGCATCGACCCGAAGACCGAGCCGT
>DASRXL010000252.1:0-17510 GCA_035654175.1 Phycisphaerales bacterium | reverse complement strand
AGCAGGGGGACGTGAGCGTGGGGTCGTTGGTGGCGTTCGCGGAAGGGCTGCTGGCGCACTTCGAGGCGACGATGCATCCCGCCGATTCGGGGCTGGGCCTGATGGGGACGATTCAGCCCTCGCGGGGGGTCGCCGATCCGGTGGTGGCGTCGCCCACGCAGCAGGCGTTGGCGGCCCTGGCGCTCCTCGGAATGGCGGAGACGCCGCAGGCGACGGCCGAGACGCGGGCGCGGGCGGAGGAGCTCGCGCGCCGCGTGATGCTGGCGCTGCAGCGTGTCGAGGAGGGGGAGGTCGCCATGGAGGAGGACGGCATCGCCGCGGCGATCGCGTGGGTGGCGCTCGAGAGGCTGCGGGCTCGGGGGGGAGCGGACGGGGCGCTGCGCCCCTTGTGGGAGTCGTGCGAGCGGATGATGGCGGGGCATGCGGGCGCCGAGCGCGGGGAGGCTCGGGGCTCGGTCTCGGAGGCCGTGCTGGCGTGGGCGATGGCCGAGCGCGCGCGGGCGACGGGGCGCGACCGCGAGATCGCGGAGCGGGACCTGCGGAGGCTGTACGGGGCGGTGGAGCCGGGCGGGCTCGTGGGGCTGATGCCGTGGCTGGGCTGGGCCGAGCTGGCGCTGGCGCGGGAGGGGCCGGTGCCGGCGGGCGCTGCGCTGCGCCGCGTTCGGGAGCAGGTCTGGGAGCACCAGCTCACCAGCGAGGATGCCGGCCCCGATGCGAGGGACCTCGTCGGCGGCATCGTCTTCACGCGCGGGTTCGTGACGCTTCCGACCGCCGCGGCGGCCCGGCCGATCGCGCTGTGCGCGAGCATGCTGGGAGATCCGAGGCTCACGCCGGCGAGCGAGGCGGCGGGGGAGATCGTGCGGCTGCTGGCGGCGATGCGGTTCCTCAAGCAGCTCAGCGCGAGGGACGCCGAGTGCGGGTTTTACGCGAACCCGGCCCTCGCGCGAGGGGGGATCCGCGCGGCCGTCTGGGACCACCGGATGGCCCCTGAAAGCTCGGCGTCGGCGCTGCTGTGCGTGAGCGAATTCCTGCGGTCTTTAGCGGCCGTGGAGGCGGCCGAAACCCTGCCGGCGCGCTAGAATGTTCGGCTCATGACAGACACGGACGGAACCCCCTTCGAGAGCCCGGGCGAGCATCCTGAGACCGGCCCCGATTCCGAGGTTTCCCCGCCCGCGAGCGGCGCGGTGGTGGACCTCAAGATCGAGGACGAGCTCAAGGATTCGTACCTCACGTACGCGATGAGCACGATCATGGACCGGGCGCTGCCCGACGTCCGCGACGGGCTCAAGCCCAGCCAGCGCCGCATCCTCTTCGCGATGCACGAGCTCAAGCTGCGCCCGAACAAGAAGCACCTCAAGTGCGCGAAGATCTGCGGCAACACATCGGGCGACTTCCACCCGCACGGCGAGAGCGTGATCTACCCGACGCTCGTCGGCATGGCGCAGAAGTGGAAGATGCGGGTCCCGCTCATCGATCCCCAGGGCAACTTCGGCTCGATCGATCCGGACCCGCCGGCGGCGATGCGGTACACCGAGGCGCGGATGACGCACGCGTCGGTGGAGATGCTCGCGGACATCGACCTCGACACCGTGGACATGCAGCCCAACTACGACGACCGGCTGCTCGAGCCGACGGTGCTGCCGGCGCGGTTCCCGAACCTCCTGATCAACGGCGGCGTGGGCATCGCGGTGGGCATGGCGACGAGCCTGGCGCCGCACAACCCCACGGAGATCTTCGACGCGATCACGCGGTTCGTGGACAACCCCTCGATCTCGCTGCCCGAGCTGATGAGCGACGAGGTGGACGAGGCCGGGACGGTGACGCGGCTGGGCGTGAAGGGGCCGGATTTCCCGACGGGCGGGCTGATCCTCGGGCGGCGGGGCATCGTGGACGCGTACGACACCGGGCGGGGCCGGGTGACGGTGCGCGGCTCGTGCCACATCGAGGAATCGGGCAAGGACCGCCAGCAACTGGTCATCGACGCGATCCCCTACGGGCTCGGGCAGCGGACGCTGGTCGAGAGCATCGTGGACGCGATCAAGGACGAGCGGATCGGCGACGTGTCGGACGTGCGGAACGAATCGGGGCGCGAGGCGCAGACGCGGATCGTGCTCGAGCTCAAGCGCGGCGCCGACGCGAACGTGATCGAGAACCAGCTCTACCAGTTCACGCCGCTGCAGCAGACCTTCAGCATCATGAACATCGCGCTGGTCAACCGCCAGCCGCGGACGCTGGGCCTACGCGAACTGATCTCCTGCTACGTGGACCACCGGGTGGAGGTGATCCGGCGCCGGACGATGCACCTCCTGCGCGAGGCGAAGAAGAAGGCGCACCGGATCGAGGGCCTGATCTACGCGGTGTGCGACATCGACGAGGTGATCGCGATCATCCGATCGAGCCGCACGCGCGAGGAGGCGATCTCGCGACTGATCGAGCGGCGATTCCGGATCCCGGCGGACCACCCCTACGCGCCCAAGATCCCGGCGAGGCTGCTCGCGGCGGTGCGTGCGGCGGAGGGCGCGGGGGGCGTGGAGCTGAGCCGGGTCCAGGCCGAGGCGATCGGCGAGCTGCGCCTGATCCAGCTCGTCGGGCTGGAGATCGAGCGCCTTGTCGGGGAGTACACGTCGCTGGTCGAGGAGATCGAGGGCTACGAGGCGATCCTGGCCGATCACGGCAGGGTTCTGGCGATCATCAAGGCCGATTGCCAGGACATGAAGGCCCGCTTCGCGCCGCCCCGGATGACGGAGATCCAGGACTCCGAGGGCGACATCAACATCGAGGCGCTGATCCAGGTCGAGGACATGGCGGTGACGATCAGCCACTCGGGGTACGCCAAGCGCGTGCCGCTGGCGACGTACCGATCGCAGGGGCGGGGCGGCAAGGGCATCCGCGCCAGCGACGCCAAGGACGACGACTTCGTCGAGCACGTCTTCGTGGCGAGCACGCACGACGACCTGCTCTGCTTCACCGACAGCGGGCGCGTGTTCAAGCTCAAGGTCTACGAGCTGCCGGAGCTCAGCCGAACGAGCAAGGGGCGGGCGCTGGTCAACCTGCTGGAGCTGCGCCCGGGCGAGCGGACGCGGGCGTATCTGGCGATCAAGGACTTCGAGGCCGGGAGCAACTACCTGACGTTCGTGAGCCGCGGCGGTGTGGTGAAGCGGACGGCGCTCAAGGAGTACCGGAACGTCAACCGCTCGGGGCTGATCGCCGTCTCGCTGCGCGAGGGCGACGAGCTGCTCGACGTGCTGCTGACGACGGGGAGCGACGACGTGATCCTGGTGACCGCGGGCGGGTCGGCGATCCGCTTCAACGAGCAGGACGCGCGCCTCATGGGCCGGAACGCCGCGGGGGTGAAGGGGATCGAGCTCGGCGAGGCCGACCGTGTGATCGGCGCGGTGCGGGTGCCGATGGTGATCGACGGCGACGGCGATCCGATGACAGATCCGGCCGCGCTCGGGGCGGGGCTCAGCCTGCTCACGGTCACGCAGAAGGGGTACGGCAAGCGCACGCTCGTGGACGAGTACCGCGTGCAGCCGGAGACGGGCAAGGCGAGGTCGCAGTCTCGCGGCGGGAAGGGCCGGGCGGACATCCGGACGAGCGCGCGCAACGGGCCGTCGGTCGCGGCGGTGGGGGTGCTCGCGAGCGACGACGTCGTGGTGATCACGCGCGGAGGGCAGCTGGTCCGCCTGCCGGCGGGGTCGATCAGCTGCATCGGGCGCGGCACGCAGGGCGTGCGCGTGGTGCGCCTGCGCGACGACGACGAGGTGGTCGCCGCCGCGCGGGTCGAGGAGAGCGAGGCGGGCAACGGGGGCGAGCCGCCCGAATCCGAGGGCGCGGCCGGCGGGGGCGACGCCGGGGTGGGGAGCGGGGACGCCGGACCTGAATCCGGCGAGGCCGGCACGGAAACCGCGTAGGCCGCGGGCCGGGCGGGGCGGTACACTCAGCACCCATGGGCGACTGGTCCGACAACATCATTGTCACCGAGCTGGCCGATGAGCCGTCGCTGAGCGAGGAGCTGAACATCCTCATCGACCGGCTGACCTCGGCCGTCGGCAAGCCGCCGTCGGTGGTGCTGAACTTCGCGAACGTCACGTACCTGAGCAGCTCCAACCTTGCGCAGCTTCTGAAGCTGCGCAAGGTGCTCGCGGACGCGGGCAGCGCGCTGCGGCTCTGCTCGGTGTCGGACGAGGTTTGGTCGGTGATGATGGTCACCGGGCTGGACAAGGTGTTCCAGTTCGCCCCCGACCCGCTGACGGCCCTGGCCGGGCTCCAGCTCGAAGGCGAGTCGGACAGATGAGACCCTGCGGCCCCCCACAAACCGGCCCGGCCCCCGACGGCGCAGAGACGCGATGAGCAACCACGGCACGGCACAGCAGGTCGCGACGCCGGTGGCGGAGCTCGTGGGCGTCACCAAGGTGTACTACAAGCCCGACGGCTCGGTGATGGTCGAGGCGCTCCGCGGCGTGGACCTCATGATCAACCGGGGGGAGTATGTCGCGATCATGGGCGCGTCCGGGTCGGGCAAATCCACCCTGATGAACATCCTCGGGTGCCTCGATCAGCCGACCGCGGGCAAGTTCCACCTTGCCGGCCGCCCCGTCGGGAAGATGAGCGACGAGGAGCTCTCGGTGTTCCGGGGCCGGACGGTGGGCTTCATTTTCCAGGCCTTCAATCTCATCCCCCAGCTCACGGTGCAGGAGAACGCGGAGGTGCCGCTGTTCTACCAGGGCATCCCGCACGTGGAGCGGCGGCGACGCTCACTGCGCGCGCTGGACCTGGTGGGGCTGGCCGACCGCGCGACGCACCGGCCGCGCGAGCTCTCGGGCGGGCAGCAGCAGCGCGCCGCGATCGCGCGGGCGCTGGTGACCGAGCCGGTGATCCTGATGGCGGACGAGCCCACGGGCAATCTGGACTCGAAGACCGGCGAGGCGATCCTGAGCCTCTTCGAGCGCCTGCACGACGAGGGGCTCACGATCCTCATGGTGACGCACGACGACTCGATCTCGAAGCGGTGCGAGCGGATCGTGCGTCTGCGCGACGGGCTTCTGGAGTCGGACGTGCGCCTGCGCACCCGCCGCGCGCCCGAGCCCGCGGGCGCGTGAGGCGGCCTACGCCGCGGCCCGGACCGGGCTCCGGAGATCGAGCTCGCGCGCGTCCTGCCCGAGCCGGCGGATGGCCAGGGCGGTGAGGTCGTCGCGCTGGTGGAGGGAGCCGGCGTGGGCCTCGACCTCGAGGCCGACGCGCTCGAGGGCGTGCTGCAGGCCGCCCCCGTCGGCGGGCGCGTCCCCGAGGGCGCGGGCGAACTGCCCGACGTACGCGAGGTTCGCCTGGGCCCGCCGCGGGTCGGCCCCCTGCACGGGGAACGCCGTCTCGAAGCCGTCGGTGTACAGGAGCAGCGTCTCGCCGGGCGAGAGCTCCAGGGTGGTCTGCGTGTATTCGGCGTGGGTGAACACGCCGAGGAGCGGTCCGTCGCCCCCGCTGACGGCGCGGCCTTGGCCGCGTCCCATGAGCATCGGCGCGGGGTGGCCGGCGCTCGCGAGGGTCACGGCGTGCGAGTGGGTGTCGATGACGGCGCAGACCGCGGTCGCGAAGCGGTCGCCGGCTTCGTTCTCGATGCACAGCTCGGCGTTGAGGCGTGCGAGGGTCTCGGCGGGGGAGTGGAGGGGGTGGCGCGCGCCGGAGTCGTCGTACTGCCGGAGCGCGCGGCCGATGACCAGGGTGAGCAGGGCGGCGGGCACGCCGTGGCCGACCGCGTCGGCGAGCATGACGGCGATGTGCCGCTCATCAAACCTCACGACGTCGTACAGGTCGCCGCTCACGTACCCGCACGGGCGGAAGAGGACGCCGAAGTCATAGCCCGCGGCGTCGGGCATCGCACGCGGCAGGAACCGGCGCTGCACCGCGCCGGCGAGTTGCAGCTCGTCGTGGAGCCTGCTGATCTCCCCGGTCAGCCCCCCCTGCGACGCCCGGGCGATCAGCAGCTCCCGCGCAACGGTGTCCACGGCGGCCTGGCGCGCGGCCAGCGCGTGGAGCACGCGCGCGACCGTCACCCGATCGGTGTCGGTGTGCTCGAGCACGAGCCCGTGCGGCTCCAGCTCGGCGCGGAGGCCCTCGGTCTCGTCGGTGAGAAGCAGGGCCGCGGTCCGGGCCCCGAGCAGCTTGTCGGCGAGCTGCATGATCCTCGCGGGCGCCTGGTGGCGCGCGATGAGGAGGACGACCGTCGGCCTCGCGTGCTCGCTCCGAGCCGTTCCGGCCAGCGCCACCTCCGTGGCGAGCTCGTCGAGGGTGACGCACGTGCACGTGACGCGCTCGCCGGCGCGCGGCCAGCAGTGGGGCAGCTCGGCGGCCCACCACGCGGCCCGGTCGGCCGCGCGGGGATCGGACGCCACGATGACTCGTTGGTGGGGCAACCCGGCCTCCGGACTCCCCGCGTTGGCTGCGGGCAGGGTCCGGGAAGTCATCGGCTCACTTGGCCCGGGCCTTCAGCCCCTCCGTGTCGAGTTTGATGAGATCGCCCTCGGCGATCTCCAGGTCATCGAGGGTTCCCCCGGCCAGCTCGATCACGAACTGGGCGGCGAACTTGCTCGGGTAGCGCTTGAGGCGCTGCTCGTACTTGTCCGTCGCGCCGTTGCCGGTCTCGGGCTCGTCCTCGCGCCGTGGTTCCTCGACCGTCATCTGGTGCATGGCGACGATGCGCCCCGCGGGATCGAGGAAGATGATATCGATCGGGATCGGGCAATCGCGCATGACGAACGCCTGGACGGCCGGGCGGGGGAAGACGAAGAGCATGCCCCCGTCCTCGTCGATGTGCGTGCGCCCGCTGAGGCCCTGGAAGCGGCTGGCGGGGTCGAGGGCGAGCTCGAGGTGGAACCACTCGCCGTCGATCATCACGCTCTCGACGTTCGTCGCGGCGGAGCTCTTCTGCTGGCCGCATCCGCCGGTCATGAGGGCGACCAGCGTAAGGACGAGCCCGAGAATCCCGAGTCGTGCGTGAGCCATCGGTCGTCCTCCTCGGTATACACCACGGGGCGGGGGGGGATGGTAGAGGGGTCGAGGGCGGCGCAGAATTCCGGCGCGGACATCGGGCGCCGATCGGGGCGCAGGCCGCACCAGTACGCCAAGAGCCCGATAACGCGTTCGGCGGAAACGCCGGCCGTCCGGTAGGCCTCCAAGCGGGTGTCGCCGTGGCGCTTGGCGAGGCGCTTGCCGTCTTGGCCCACGACGAGCGGCAGGTGCGTGTGCGCCGGCTCGGGGGCGTAGCCCAGGGCACGGTAGAGCAGGAGCTGGCGGGCCGCGGAGTCGAGCAGGTCGTCGCCGCGCACGACGTGGGTGACGCCCTGCCGGTGGTCGTCCACGACGACCGCGAGCTGGTACGAGGGCTGCGCCCGCTTGGTCCAGACGACGAAGTCTCCGGCGGTGCGGGCGGGGCGCGTGCGCTGAGGCCCCGCGAAGCCGTCCACAAACGAGACCTCGACATCAGGGGTTGCGAAGCGCCAGTTGGAACCGGCGTCGAGAAACTCGCGCGGGCCGATGCCGCGGGGGCGCAGCTCCGGAGGAAACCGGCCTTCACCGCCGGCCTCGGGCGCGTGCGGCGCGCTCGCGGCCTCCTCGATCTGCGTGCGCGTGAGCTCGCAAGGGTATGCGGCGCCGCGTTCGGCGAGCGCGCGCATGGCCTCGACGTGCGGCGAGAGTTCGCTGGATTGGATGAGCGGTCCCTCATCCCAGTCGATGCCCAGCCACCGGAGCGTCTCGATGCAGCCCTCCACGGCGCCGGGCTTGACGCGCGGCCCGTCGAGATCCTCGATTCGGAGCACGATCGACCACCCTTCGCGGCGCGCGATCGCCCAATTGACCATGAACGTGCGGGCGTTGCCGAGATGCAGCGCTCCCGTGGGCGAGGGAGCCAGGCGCGTGCGCCCGGGCGGCGCGGGGGGGCAGTTTTGCGAGTCGCTGGGCATGCTCGTCGCGCGATGATACACTCGGCGGAGCGGCGATCGGCCGCCGGAGGATTCCATGGCGGAGAAGCTGACCGAGGCGCAGATCGAGTCCGAGCTGGCGAATTCGCCCGAATGGGGCGAGACCAGCGGCGAGATCCAGCGCACGTACCAATTCCCCGATTTCAAGGCTTCGATCGCGTTCGTGGACGCTCTCGCGGAGTACGCCGAGCGGGTGCGGCACCACCCGGACATCCTGATCCGCTACAACAAGGTCACCGTCAGCGTGAGCACGCACGACGCGGGGGGGATCACGGCGAAGGACTTTGCGCTGGCCCAGGAGGCCGACAGGATCGCGAGCCAGTTGGTGACGGCGTAGAGGGGAAGTGCTGAGTGCTGAGTGCTGAGTGCTGAGTGCTGAGTGCTGAGTGCTGAGTGCTGAGTGCGCTGGGGCAATGTCGTGCGCGTTAAAGCGCGTAGCGTTCGATGGGGACCCAGGGGTTGAGGGTCTGAGCACTCAGCACCAAGCACTCAGCACTGATTCACCGCAGCTCCACCGACCAGTAGGCCTCGTCGAGGAAGGCTTTCCAGGAGCGGTACTTCTCGCTGCCGAGCTTGAGGGTGATAAGCGGGTTGCGCTTGGGCTTGACGGGACGGCGGGTGAGCTGCATGTGCGCCTGCTCCGGCGTCCGCCCGCCCTTGCGGGCGTTGCAGCGCACGCAGGCGCAGACCAGGTTCTCCCAGGTGTCGCCCCCGCCCTGCGTGCGCGGGGTCACGTGGTCGAGCGTCAGCTCGCTGGTCGGGAATGAGTGCCCGCAATACTGGCACTGGTTGCGGTCGCGCGCGAAGAGGTTCCGCCGGTTCAGCTTCACCCGCTGGGCGGGGAGGCGGTCGTAGCCGAGCAGGCGGATGATCCGCGGCACGGCGATCTCGTAGCGGACGGTCCGCACCCAGTCGTGCTGCTCCCGCTCGTACTGCCGCCGGAACTCGGAGACCTCCGCCCAGCTCTCGAAGTCGTAGTTGACGTACTGGCCGTCCTCGACGTGGATGATCTCCGCCAGCCCCCGGCAGAGCATGGCGAAGGCCCGCTTGGCCGAGATGACCCGCACGGCCACGTAGAGCCTGTTCAGCACGAGGACGCGGGCATCGAGGCCTTCGTTGACCAGGGCGGCCGACCCCGCCGCACGCGCAAGCACACCCGCTGGCCCGTCCTCGGGGCTCATCTCGGGGCTCAGCATGTCCGCTCCCCGGTTCATCCGTCGCGCTCCCACGGGATCCATCGGCCCGTGCATGGTGAATACGTACCGACTGTAGCAGCCGGATCCGAGAGCCGGAAGGGATATGCCGACGGGTTATCGGGCGTTGAACCAGGGACTTGCGAGGGATGAGGCCGGTTCTGGACCGAGCCGGACCGCCGCCACTCGCCTCGGCGGGGCCCGGTCGGCATTGGGACCGGTTCCCGAACTTTGCAATCGAGTTGGGTCCGATACCCGATCCTCGGGACAAGTGGCCCACTCGGCCCCTGGAGGTCTCCAGCGATGCACAGCCGCCTCAGAATCATGCCCCTCGTTCCGCTCGTGTGGGTGTGCGCGCACGTCACCGGCCCGGCCGCCGCGCAGGAGGGGTGGTCCCAGAGGGCCAAGCTTACCGCTCCCGATGGCCAGGCCGGCGATTGGTTCGGGCGATCCGTGGCGGTGAACGGCGACACCCTTCTGATCGGGGCGGATGGTCACGACGAGGAGCGCGGCGCGGTGTACGTGTTCGAGCGGGTGGGCCGGACATGGGCCTACATGGCGAAGCTCACGGCGCCCGATGGCAATGCCGGCGATGGGTTCGGCGCCGACATCAGCCTGAGTGGCGATATGGCGCTGATCGGGGCATGGGAGGATGATGATCTCGGTGTGTTCGCGGGTTCGGCGTACGTGTTCGAGAAGGCCGCCGGAGCGTGGGCGTACACGGCCAAGCTCACCGCGCCCGACGGTCAGTTCGGGGACGCGTTTGGCGTGAGTGTCGCGCTATGCGGTGATGCGGCCGCGATCGGTGCGCGGAGCGATGACAATCGAGGTTCGGCCTACATCTTCGAACGGATCGGGGGCGCGTGGATGATGGCGGCTAAGCTCACTGCGCCCGACGGCAGTTCCCACGACTGGTTCGGCCAGACTGTCGACCTGAATGAGAGTACGGCCGTGATCGGCGCAGAGGGCGATGATCTATGGACGGGATCGGCGTATGTCTTCGAACGATCGGGCGGAACGTGGGTGTTCGCGGCCAAGCTCGCCGCACCCAACGGCGCCGGCGGCGACGAGTTCGGTCGCGCCGTGGCCATATGCGGCGGTGAAATCATGATCGGCGCGCCATACGAAAGTGATGGCGATCTGCTCGGATCGGTCCACTTCTTTGAGAGGGCCGCGGGCGCCTGGACGCATAAGGCCAAGCTCGTAGCGCCGGACGATGCGCCTCTGAACCTCTTTGGCCACGCGATCAGCGCGAGCCCTGATACCATGGTGATCGGCGCACTCAATGATGCCGATCATTTGACAGGTGCGGCGTACGTGTTCAACAAGGTCGATGGTCTCTGGGCATACACGATTAAGCTCATTGCGCCCGATGCAGGCGCCAACGACTACTTCAGTGCTTCGGTTGCGGTGAATGAAGGCACCGTGGTGAGTGGCGCAATAGGCGACGACGACCGCGGCCAATCGGCCGGGTCGGCGTATGTGTACGAAAGCGCCGGCTGCGCGCCCGATGCGAATCACGACGGTGCTGTGGACACCCGGGACGTTGCTTTCTACCTCAACCTGTGGACGGCCGGTGACTTCGACGCGGACTGGAACAGTGATGGTGCGATCGATTCGAGCGACGTCATTGGTTTCCTGAACGAATGGACCGCCGCGTTCAATAACGGCGGCCATTGCCCGTAGCCGAAATCGAAGGTCGCGTCGTGATTAGTGCCTGAATCGGCGGATGCCGGTCGTCATGCACGTGACGCCGCGGGCCTCGCAGAGGGCGAAGGTTTCCGGGTCGCGTTTGGAGCCGCCGGGGTGGACGATCATGGCGACCCCGGCGTCGATGAGGATCTCCGGGCCATCGGAGAAGGGGAAGAAGGCGTCGGAGACGGCGACCGAGCCGCGGGCGCGCTCGCCGGCCTTGGCGACGGCGAGGCGGCAGGAGGCGACGCGGTCCATCTGGCCCGCGCCGCCGCCGAAGAGTGCGGCGCCCGACCGGCCGACCGGTCCGCCGATGGCGACGGCATTGGAGGAGAGGGCTCTCGCGGCGGCCTCGACCAATGCGGCGGCGCGCAGCAGCTCGGGGTCGGGGACGGGGCCGGCGGCGTGGGTCCAGGAGGCGGGATCGGGGTGCGTGTCGTCGTGGGCTTGGACGAGGTAGCCGCCGGGAATGGAGCGGATGTCGAGGTGCGGGGCTCCGAGCGCCGCGCCCCGGTCGGCGGGATCGGGAGTGGCCCGCCCCGCGATAGGAGCGCCCCGGCCCGCAAGTGGGCCGGTGCAGAGCAGGCGGACGTTCTTCCAGCGATCGCGGAGGAGGGCGAGGGCGTCGGGCGCGAAGTCCGGGGCGATGACGACTTCGAAGAAGCGGTCGGGGGCGCAGATGCGCTCGGCGGCGGCGAGGTCGATGGCGGTGCTGGAGGCGGCGATGCCGCCGTAGGCGGCGAGGGGGTCGCCGGCGATGGCGAGGTCGAAGGCTTCGGCGGGGGTGGTCGCGAGGGCGGCGCCGCAGGGGTTGGTGTGCTTGATGACGCAGGCGCCGGCGGCGCCGGCCTCAATCCCGGCGAGGGCGACCGCAAGCTCGAGGGCCGCGGCGGCGTCGAGGAGGTTGTTGTAGCTGAGCTCCTTGCCGTGGAGCTGCTCGGCGGCGGCGATGCTCGGGCCCCTGGAGGCGGGGTCGGCGTAGAGGGCGGCGGGCTGGTGGGGGTTCTCGCCGTAGCGGAGCTCGGCGGCGCGGCGGCCCTGGAGCGTGAGCACGCGGGGGAAGGCCTCTCCCTGCTGCGCACGCAGGTATGCGCCGATGGCGCCGTCGAACGCGCAGGTGCGCTCGAACGCTGCGGCGGCGAGGTCCATGCGGGTGGCGAGCGTGGTGCCGCCGTGCTCGCGCAGCTCGGCGAGGACGGTCTCATACTGACCCGGATCTGAGACGACGGTGACGTCGTGGAAGTTCTTCGCCGCCGACCGGAGCATCGAGGGGCCCCCGATATCGATCTGCTCGACGGCCTCTTCCAGGCCGACGCCCCCGCGCGCGACGGTGTCCTCGAACTTGTAGAGGTCGATGCAGACGAGGTCGATGGGCTCGATGCCGTGCGCGGCCATCTTGGCGCGGTGGTCAGGGTTGGCGCGCACGCCGAGGATCCCGCCGTGGATCTTGGGGTGCAGGGTCTTGACGCGTCCGTCGAGCATCTCGGGAAAGCCGGTGTGCTCCTCGACGAGCGTGACCGGGAGCCCGGCGTCGCGCAGCGTGCGGGCGGTGCCTCCGGTCGAGAGCAGGTGAACGCCGGCCTGCGCGAGGGCGCGGGCGAAGCCCTCGACGCCGCGTTTGTCGCTGACGGAGATCAGAGCGCGTCGGATCGGGGCGATCGGGGGCATGGGGGCAGCGGGCGCTCGGGGGTGGCGGCGGGCTCGGCTCGATCAGTCCCGCGGCTGAAACTTCGCGACGATGCCGCCGTTGCTCGCGGCGTAGAGGTTGCCGTCCACGAACTGGTCCGGCGTGAGCATCGCCACGTCGGTCAGACCGGTGGAGGCGATGACGTCGCCGTTGGCCGGATCGATCGTGGCGGCGGTCGTGCCGTCCCACGTGACCAGGCGCCCGTTCCTCACGGCGACCACGCGCCCCTGCACCTGCTCCTGGTTCCACAGCTGCGCGCCGGTGCCCGCGTCGAGCGCCCGCAGGCCCTGGTCGGCGCTCGGCACGTAGAGCACGCCGGCGTGGTGCGTCGGGGTGACGCGGAGCGGCTGCTCCGTCCGCACCCGCCACACCTGCCGGCCGCCGAGGTCGATGGCGTAGATGGACTGGTCGAGGCTCGCGAAGAACACCACGCCGTCGCCCGCCACGGGGTCCGCCTCGCAGCCGCCGTAGATGCTCGTCCGCGCCATGAGCGTGCCGCTCGCGCCGTCGAGCATGGCGATGTCGCCGCGGCGCGACACCGCGACAACGGTCGAGCCCACGAGCACTGGATCGGCGTCGATGGGGCTGCCGAGGTCGTAGGCCCACGCATCGACGGGCGGGTTCATGTAGTGCGAGTACACGTGCCCGATCGCGGTGCCGTAGATCTTCTGATTCGCGAAGAAGACCGGGCGCGTGGAGACGACGCGGCTGAACTCCTGCCGCTCGACGACGCTCCCGGTCTCGATGTCGATCACGTAGGCCTCGGTGTCGCTCGAGACGATGAGCCGGTTCTCGTCGCGGAAGTTGCCGACGAACCGGGTGAGAGGGCTGGCGACCTGGCTCGAGTTGCGGAGGGCGCCGGTGTTTGCCTCGAGGATGCTGACGGTGGCGCCGGACTCCTGCGCCACGACGATGTCGGGGTACACGTCGAGGAACGAGATCCGCCGGCCGCGGGCGACGACCGGGAACCCTCGCCAGTCGATCTGGTATCCCAGGCTCGCGTAGGCGTCGTGGTCGATCTGGAACGCTTGCTGGCGTTCGGTGAGGAGGGCCTCGGCCGACCCCCCGCCCGAGCGCGTGGAGGACGACGTGGAGGGGCTCGGCGCCGTTTCGTAGACACAGCCGCAGAGGACCAGCGCCGCCGCGCCTGCGAGGCAGGCAACCGGGCGGGGGAGACACGCACGCCTAAGGTCCTTATCGACGCTCGTCATGGAAACGCCACTCCTGTGGACGGGGGACGGCCCGTGCGGCGAGCCCCGGTCTTTCACTGGGTCGGTCCCGTTGTCGGCCGACGGTGGGGGAGTATCGAGCACGGCGGCGATGCGGTCAAGCCGGCCGGCCTCTCCGGGAACGGTTCGGGTCGGAGCGGCCAAGGATCCTTCATGTTCAGCGGCATCGTGCAGGCGACCGGTCGAATCTCGTCCATGGAGCGCACCTCGGCCGGGCGGCGGCTCCTTATCGACCCGCGCGGCTGGGCGCACGCGCCCCGCGCCGGGGATTCGATCTGCGTTTCCGGCTGCTGCCTCACGCTCGCGGCGCCGGTCGGACCGGGCGGCCTGCTCGCCTTCGACGTGATCCCCGAGTCGCTGGCGAGAACGACGCTCGGCGGGCTCGGCGCGGGCGGGATCGTGAATCTCGAATCGTCGGTGACCGCGGCGACGCCGATGGACGGCCACGTGGTGCAGGGTCACGTCGAGGGAGTCGGAGAGGTGGTGGGGCTCCAGAACGACGGCGAGTGGCGGGTGCGGGTGGTGCCGCCGCGCGAGCTGATGCCGTGCATCGTGCCGAAGGGCTCGATCGCCGTCGAGGGCGTTTCGCTGACGATCGCGGCGGTGGAGCCCGGGGCGGGATGGTTCGAGGTGGCGCTGATTCCGACCACGCTCGGGCGCACGACGCTGGGGTCGCTGGCGCCGGGGTCGAGGGTGAACATCGAGACGGACATCCTGGCGCGCACGGTCGTCCATGTCATGAGGCACTACGCGGGGCTGCTCGGGGCCTGAGCGGCTCGCTCCGCGCCTCACGGGCAGCCGGCGTTCCAGGCGTTCAGGAAGGCGAGCACGTCGATGGTGTTGACGCTGCCATCGGCGTTGAAGTCGGCGGGGCACGGCGCGGGCAGCTCGACGCGCCAGGCCTCGACCTGGCCCGCGGGGTTGTATCCCCAGCCCACGATCACGCGCCCGTCGCTCGAGACGCTGTTGGCCGACGCCAGCGACCAGCCGGAGAGCGCGCCGCCGAGGCCGTGGTCGCTTTCGAGCACGGATTGCAGAGCCCGCAGGCCCTCTTGCGGCGTCCAGATCGTCGCCTGGGAGCCGGAGTAGCCCACCGCGACCGTGCCGTCGCCGTTGACCGTCCAGAGCTCGGCCTCCGCGGAATCGTTCGCGAGAAAGCCGGCGTTGATCATGCCTGTGTCGGCGGTCCAGACCATCGCGACATACCCGGCGCCGTCGCTGGCGTATCCCACGATGGTGGAGCCGTCGTCCGAGACGTCGGCGCCGCCGCTGTTGAAGGCGCCGCCGGCGACATCGCCGAGCAGCACCTTGCCGTCCGCCTGCGTCCAGCGGTAGGCCTGCGTGCCGGCCGGGCCGACCGTCAGGCCCGTGATCACCGACGCATCGGCGGAGCAGCCGAAGGCGTCGGAGGTGGTCTCGCCGGGATAGGAGTCGAGCACCTGCCATCCGCCGGAGCGGGTCCAGCGCACGGCGCGCTGGTCCGTGGCGTCGCTGCCGATGCCGACCATGACGGAGCCATCGTGGCTCATGGCGTAGATGTGGCTGGAGAACGCGCCGCCCGGCAGGTCGCCGAGCGGGACGAGGCCGATGTCCTCGGTCCAGCGGAAGGCCTCGAGGCCGTTGGCGGAGTACCCGCTGCCGGCGAGGACGCACCCGTAGCCCGAGATCGCCGCGGTGCCCGTATCGACGGCGCCGCCGGCCAGATCGCCGAGGGACGAGAGGCCGGAGGCGCTTGTCCAGCGGAAACCGACGGTGCCGGTCGCGTCGGTCGCCAGGCCGCTGACGGCCGAGCCGTCCGGCGAGATGTGGACGGCGAGCGAGTAGTCACCGTCCGGAAGGTGGCCGAGGGGCGTAAAGGTGGCCTGGGCAAAGGCTTGAGAAGCAACGGCCATTCCAGCGGCGAGGGCGAGGCGGGTGTTGACGCGCATGGCGATCTCCATCCAGGGGTTGCAGAGAGATGCGAGAAGCGGGGGGGAGCGGGACGGAGATTTCGCGGGAGGCGGCTCAGCGATGCGCCGGGGAGGGAGGTCGGAGGATGGGAGGGGAGAACGCGAGGGCACGATCGGGCGGGGCGCGCCGGCCCGGTCCGCCGCGCCGCCCGCCGCGCTGCCCGGCGGCGCGCTCGTCCCGGCTCAATCGATGCGCGGATCGGCCCAGCGGTACAGCACGTCCACGGCGAGGTTGAGCAGGACGAGCATCGTGGAGAAGACGAGCACGACGCCGATGATGAGGAAGAGGTCCTTGTTCTGGACGGCGTTGACGAAGTGCTGCCCGAGGCCGGGGACATTGAAGACGCGCTCGACGACGAAGGAGCCGGTCATCGCCAGGGCGGTCGCGGGGCCGAGGTAGCTGAGCACGGGCAGGAACGCGTTCTTGAGCGCGTGCTTGAGGAGGATGTCGCGCTCCGCGAGGCCCTTGGCGCGGGCGGTGCGGATGTAGTCGGCGCCGAGGTGCTCGATCATGCCCATGCGGGTGAGGCGGGCGATGTACGCCGCGAACGGCAGGCTGAGCGTCAGCGCGGGCAGCACCATGTGGCCGAGGGTGCCCCAGCCCCCCGGGGGCAGGAGGCGCAGCCAGACCCCGAAGACCAGCAGCAGGACGGTCCCGATGACGAAGCTGGGGAGGCTGATGCCGATGAGCGCGACGGCGAGCGTGGAGAGATCGGCGGGCGAATTGGGCTTCACCGCCCCGACGACTCCGGCGAGCACGCCGATTACGGCCGCGAGGATGATCGCCATGAGGCCGAGCGTGACCGAGACGGGCAGCGCTGCGGCGAGGATCGAGTTCACCCGTTGATCGCGGTGCTTGAGCGAGGGGCCGAGGTCGAAGACGGGCCGGTCGGGCGGCGGCAGCCCGGAGGCTTCGGCCTTGGCCGCGTCGTGCGCGGCGACGCCGCCGAGCGTCTCACGCAGCCACTTCGCGCCGGTGGCGCTGTCGAGGTACGAGACGTAGAACCTTGGGAAGCTGTCGAGGTTGTACTGGGCCTTCATCATGGCGACGACCGCGTCTTCGGGGCGGCGGCCCTCGGGGTTCTCGAGCGGGTTGCCGGGGACGGCCCAGGCCAGCACGAGCGTGATCGTGTAGATCACGCCGACGATGATCGGCAGCTGCAGCAGGCGGCGGACGATCAGCGCGATCATGGCCCGGCCCCTTTAGCGCGGAGAGCCCGCGGGCGGCGGGACGCCGCACGGCGAGTGGTGCGAGCACATGCGCGCCGGGAGGGGAGCCGGGGCTCGCGCTCCGGCCAGGTCCGCGTCCGGAGATGTCCGGCGGTGATCAATTGCGTGTGCTCCCGGTGCGCCGGTCCGGGGTCCGCGGCATCATCAGGGGCCGCTCGGCGCCGAGGCCGTCGCCAAGGACGTCGAAAAGGAAGATGTTCTCGATCGTGCGTGGGTGGGGGTTGGGGCCGCTAAGCCGGTGGGCGTCGAACATCACGAGGTTGGCGTAGTGGAAGATCGGCACCATGGGCAGCTCCTCCTCCATCAGGACGCGCTCGGCCTCGGCGAGGATGGCGAGGCGCTTGGCCGGGTCGGTCTCGGCGTAGGAGGCGTCGAGCAGGGCGTCGTAAGCGGCGCTCGAGAACGCGCGGTCGTTGTTGCCGTCGCCCGTCCGGCTGATCTCGAGGAAGGTGAGCGGGTCGGGGTAGTCGCCGTACCAACCGGCGCGGCTGGTGATGAAGTTGTGCCGCTTGACCTCATCGCGGAAGACGTTGAGCTCCTTCTGCGCGAGGCGG
>DASRXL010000251.1:0-10666 GCA_035654175.1 Phycisphaerales bacterium | reverse complement strand
ACCTCGGAGCTGAAGGTTCGAGGTGGATCGCGGCTTGGCGTGTCGCGCGGGGTGCGCTCTGGAGGGGGCGTTCGGCTCCTAAACTGCGGCGTGGAGCAGTTTGAGGTCGCCATCGTCGGGGCCGGGCCGATCGGGCTGGAGACGGCGGTGGCGCTGCGCCGCGCGGGCGTCTCCTATGTGCACCTGGAGGCGGGGGCGATCGGCTCCACCATGGGCTGGTGGGCCCCGGGCACGCGGTACTTCTCCAGCCCCGAGCGGATCGCGATCGCGGGGGTGCCGCTCGTCGTGGCCGGCGAGGAGAAGGCCACGCGCGAGGAGTACCTCAGGTACTTGAGGCAGGTCGCGCTGGAGTTCTCGCTCGAGGTGCGCACGTTCGAGCGCGTGGTCGATACCGGGAGAGAGGGCGATCGCTTCCTGCTCCGCACGAGGCGGAGCGCGCACGGCGTCGGCGGGCCGGCGGAGCTCGCGGACGTGCTCGGTGCGGGCGGGGAGGGCCGCGGCGCGTGTGCGGGCGGGGCGTGGGGCGCCGACGATTTCCGGATCTACAGCGTGCGGAGCGTGGTGCTCGCCATCGGCAATATGCACCGGCCGCGGATGCTCGGCGTCCCGGGGGAGCGCCTGCCCCACGCGAGCCACTATCTGGAGGATCCGCACACGTACTTCGGCAAGCGTGTGGTGGTCGTGGGGGGCCGGAACTCGGGGGTGGAGGCGGCGATCCGGCTGCACCGGGCGGGCGCGTGGGTGACGGTGTGCCAGCGCCGCGCGGAGCTGGAGCGCGAGCGGATCAAGTACTGGCTGCTTCCGGAGCTGGAATGGCTGATCGAGAAGGAGATGATCGGCTTCGCGCCCTCGAGCGAGGTGCGCGAGATCCGGCCCGATGTGGTGATCATCGAGCGCGACGGGCGGCGATCGGAGATCGCCGCAGACTTCGTGCTCCTGCTCACCGGCTACGTGCAGGATCCGGCGCTGTTCGGGATGCTGGGCGTGGAGCTCTTCGGCCCGGAGCGCCGCCCGCGCCTCGACAGCGCCACCATGCAGTCGAGCGTGCCGGGCGTGTACATCGCCGGCACGGCCGTCGGCGGCTCCCAGGACCGGACCCGCGTCTTCATCGAGAACTCGCACGAGCACGTGGCGAAGATCGCACGCGCGCTGACGGGGCGGGACGTCGGTGTGCGGGAGGCGGTGGTGTTCGAGGGGCTGGAGGAAGGGTGAGGGCTGGAGGGTGACGCCGTGTCGCGGCCGGGCGGGCTGCGGGGCGCTTAGACGGGGGTTCCGGCGCGCGCGAGGTGCATGAGGTGGCGGAAGGAGCCGCCCGACTCGGCCGATTCCTCGTCGGCGCCCTCGGGCGGGGTGCGGAGGACATACTCCCCGGAGGGCTGGAGGTCCCAGGCGCGCTTGCGGTCGCGCTGCAGCACGGCGCGGAGCTTGGTGAGCCGTTGGCGGGCCTCCAGGTCGTACACCGGGCACGCGGCCTCGACGCGGTCGTTGAGGTTGCGGTACATCCAGTCGCCGGAGCCGATGTACCACCGTCCGTCGACCGGGTCGTCGCGCCCGTCTGCGAAGTGGAACACGCGCGAGTGCTCGAGGAAGCGCCCGACGATCGACCACACGCGGATGTTGTCGCTCAGGCCCGGGACGCGCGGGCGCAGGCAGCAGAAGCCGCGGACGACCAGCTCGACCGGCACGCCCGCCTGCGAGGCCTCGTAGAGCTTCTCGGTCATGGCGGTGTCCTCGAGCGCGTTCATCTTGGCGAAGATGCGGGCCGGGCGTCCGGCGCGGGCGTTCTCGACCTCCGCGTCGATCAGCTCGTTGAAGCGGTTCCGCATGGTGACGGGGGCGACGAGCAGCTCGTTGTACTCGGTCAGGGCGCTGCGCCCGGTGAGGAGGTTGAAGAGCGACACCACGTCCTCGGTGATGCGCGTGTTGCAGGTGAGCAGGCCGAGGTCGGTGTAGAGCTGGGCCGTCGCGGGGTTGTAGTTGCCCGTGCCGACGTGGGCGTAGCAACGCAGGCCGTGCGACTCCCGGCGCACGACCAGGGAGCACTTGCAGTGCGTCTTGAGCCCCACGACGCCGTAGGCCACGTGCACGCCGTGCTTCTCGAGCTGCCGGGCGAAGCGCAGGTTCTTCTGCTCGTCGAACCGGGCCCGCAGCTCGACCAGGCACGCCACCTGCTTGCCGTCCTCGGCCGCGCGGATCAGCGAGGTCACGAAGGGCGAGTCGCGGCTGGTCCGGTAGATCGTCTGCTTGATCGCCAGCACGTCGGGGTCCCGGGCCGCGGCAGCGATGAACCGCTCCACGCTCGCGTTGAACGACTCGTACGGGTGGTGCAGCAGGATGTCCCGCTCGCGGATCAGCGCGAAGATGTCGGCCTTCTCGTCGGCCAGGATCGCCGGCGCCACGGGCCGGTAGGGCGAGAGCTTGAGGTCGGGCCGCTCGAGGTTGCCGATCTCGAAGAGGTCCTTGTACTCCAGCGGCCCGGCCCGCGCGTACACGTCGTCCTCCGACAGGCCCAGCTCGGCCAGCACGAAGTCGAGGATCTCGCGGCAGGGCTGCTCCGGGGCCTCGATCCGCACCGCAGACGCGAAGCGGCGGAGCTGGAGCTCCGCCTCCACGTGCTCGTAGAGGTTCTCGTTCTCGCCGTCCTTGGTCTCGATCGAGGCGTTCCGCGTCAGGCGGAAGGGCATCACCTCGTGGATCGTCATGCCCGGGAAAAGGTCGCGCAGATTGTGGCGCACCAGCTCGTCGAGCGGGAGCAGGCGCACCCGCTCCCCCTCCTGCTCCACCGTGACGAACCGGGGCAGGACGTCGGGGATCTTGATCCGCGCGAAGAGCCGCTCGTTGGAGCCCGGCGGCCCCACCAGCACGCCGAGGTTCTCCGACAGGTTCGAGATGAAGGGGAACTTGTGCCCGGGATCGACGGCCAGCGGGGTCAGGATGGGGAACGCGTTGTCCCGGTACCACTGGTCCACGCGGTCGCGCTCGGGCGTCTCGAGCTGGTCGTACGTGAGCACGTGGACGCCCGCCGCCGCGAGCTCCGGCACCATCTGCTGCCACAATCGCGCCTGGGTCGCCTGGAGATCCTTCACGATCGCGCGCAGCTCGCCGAGCGTTTGCGAGGGGCGGCGCCCGTCGGGCGTCGGCGTGTCCAGGCCGCTGATCACGAACCGCTTGAGCAGCCCGACGCGCTTCATGAAGAACTCGTCGGTGTTGCTCGCGAAGATCGCCAGGAACTTCACGCGCTCGAGCAGCGGGAACGAGTCGTCGCCCGCCTGCGCCAGCACCCGCCGGTTGAACTCCATCAGCGAGAGGTCGCGGTTGAAGTACCGGGGCTCCTCGGGCGCGCCGGGGGCGGCGGCCGGCTGGGCTGGGCGGGTGGCGGTCATGGGTGGGCGGCGGCGGTCCGGGGAAGATAGGTGGCCGCACACCCCGGGGCCTCGGTCACGCGGCACGCGGCCACGGCGGCCCCGCGCGCCAGGGTGGTCCCCAGCAGCGCCTGCACGCGCTCGGCGATGTGCCGGGCCACCTGCTCGGCCGTCGGGTTCACGCGGTCGAAGGGCTCGACCGCGCCCAAGTCCCGGTTCTGGAACGGCGCGGTGACCTCGCGCAGCGCCCGCTCGGCCGCGTGGAAATCGCACAGCAGCCCGTCGTCGTCGAGCGAGGGGCCGGCGAGCGTGAGCGTCACACGCCAGTTGTGCCCGTGCAGGGGCTCGCGCTGCCCTCCCATGGTGATCGCGTGGGCGGCGCAGAACTCGGTTTCGACCGAGAGCTGGAACATAAGGCGGAGTATAGGGATGGCCGCGCGCCCGGCCGGCGCGCCGCCGGCGCGAACGGCGCGCGGCTCGCGGCGATAGGCTACGGCCAAGGGAGGGGCCGATGAGCGGATCGCCGTTGATGCTGGGTGTGAGCGGGTGCCGAGGGGTCGTGGGTGAAAGCCTGACGCCCGACGTCGCCGCCCGCTACGCCGCGGCGTTCGGCGATTCTCTGCGCGAGCGCGCCGGCGCCCGGCCCCGCGTCGTCCTCGGGCGCGACGGGCGCGCCGGCGGGCACGTCGTCCAGCTCGCGGCTCTGGCCGGGCTCTGCGGGAGCGGGTGCGAGGTCATCGACCTGGGCGTCGAGATGACCCCCACCGTCGGCGTCATGGTCGACGAGCTCGAGGCCGACGGGGGCGTGGTGCTCACCGCCAGCCACAACCCCCAGCCCTGGAACGGCCTCAAGTGCCTGGTGCGCGATCGCGGGGCTCGCGGCCCCGACGCGTGCGCACCCGATGCGGCGGGCGCCGAGGCGATCATCGCGCGGTACCACGCCGGGCCGGCGGCGTGGCAGCCCTGGGACCGGGTCGGGCGTCTCACGGCGCAGCGCGACGCCAGCTCCGTGCACGTCGGGCGCGTCGCCGAGCGCTTCGGGGAGGACGTGCTCCACGCGCTCGCGGCGATGAAGCCCAAGGTCGTGCTCGACTCGGTGAACGGCGCCGGCGTGCAGGCCGGCCGGCGCCTGCTCGAGCGGCTCGGCTGCCGCGTCGTGCACCTGGGCAACCAGGACTCCGGCGTCTTCCAGCACACGCCCGAGCCTCTGCGCGAGAACCTCACCGAGCTGGCCGAGGCCGTGCGCGCTCACGGCGCCATCGCCGGCTTCGCCCAGGATCCCGACGGCGACCGCCTCGCCATCGTGGACGAGCGCGGCGAATACATCGGCGAGGAGTACACCCTCGCCCTCGCCGCCCGGCAGGTGCTCGAGATGGGGATCGCCGGGCGCGAGCGCCGCTCCCGCGCCACCGCCGTCAATCTCTCCACCAGCCGCATGATCGACGACGTCGCCGCCGAACTCGGGGCGGAGGTCGTGCGCACGCGCGTCGGCGAGGCCAACGTCGTCGAGGCGATGAAGCGGGGCGATATGGTCATCGGCGGCGAGGGCAACGGCGGCGTCATCTGGTCGAGCGTCACGTACGTGCGCGACTCGCTCAGCGCCATGGCGCTCGTGCTCGCGCTCATTGTGCGCACCAACCGGCAGCTCTCCGAGCTCGTCGGCATGGTGCCCCGCTACGCCATCGAGAAGCGCAAGGTCGACCTGCCCGATCGAGCCGCGGCCGATCCGGCCGTCGCGAAGCTCGCCGCCTGGGCCGCCTCCCAGCCCGCCGCCCGCGCCGACCGGCAGGACGGCGTCCGCATCGACTGGGCCGATTGCCCGCACGCCGGGGGCGGGGCGGCCTGGGTCCACGTCCGCGCCAGCAACACCGAGCCGATCATGCGCCTGATCGCCGAGGCTCGCACGCGCGAGGGCGCCTCCGCCCTGCTGGACGAAACCACACGCGTCGTCGGCGGGTAGAACGGGCATGCGCGCCCCCCTACGCCATCGCGCCCTGTGCCGTTGGTCACTGACCGGCGCCGCTTCGGCAGCACTCGCCGCCGCGGCGCTCAGCCCCTGGTGGCACATGAGCGTGCGCGGCGGTCCGACATGGGGGCTCGGAGTGGGCAACGGCGGCGTTCGCGTCTGGTGGCTGACCGGCGGCCGGACGGTCAATCCATCGTCGCCGCGCATCTCCTTCGACCTTGGCGGGGGTCAGATGTTCGCGGGCTGGGGTTGGCGGTGCGCGCCCAACGTCTGGGTGCCCAACGCGTGGATCCCTGCGTGGATGCTCGTCGCGCCGCTCGTTCTCGGTGCCGGGGCGGCCTGGGCCCCCCTTGCCCTGCGCCGGTCTCGGCGCGGCGGGTGCGAGGGCTGCGGATATCCCCTGGAAGGCATCCTGCCCGGCGCCGGCCGCCGCGCCGTCTGCCCGGAGTGCGGGCGCGAGTTCCGCGAATCGTGACTCCGGGCGGCCGGCCCCCGCGGCATACCATGCCCGCGATGCCACTCTCCACCCCCACCTTCAAGCCCGGCCAGCGCGTCCGCATCACCCAGCAGGTGCCCCGCCCGACCAAGGGCGGCACGATGACCGTGGAGGGCGTGGTCGAGGTGTTCGAGCAGCAGAAGACCGGGTCGTGGTTCGCCCACTCCGAGGACAAGAAGCTCTGGCTCGACCGCCTCCGCATCCGCAAGGACGACGGAGAGATCGTCTACTGCAATCTGGACCAGTACTCGCGGGTGGAGGTGCTAGAGGGGCACTGAGCGGGTAGCTGCACACGCAGCGAAGGCGGAACGCGGAGGGCGCGGAGGGGACGCGGAGGCCGCGGAGAGAGGCAGACGGACCGGATGGGCTCACTGCCTGGTGCAGCGCTCGCGGAACTGAGCGCCCTCGCGGCTGGCCAGGAAGGGGCGACGGCGCGTCAGCCCGCAGGCCCCGGCAATGCCGAGCGCCGCGATCGGGACCGGCCCCGGCACGTTCACGGTGAAGCGGGCGACGCCCGGGATGCCCTCGTACTCCAGCGACGAGCCGTACCGGTCGGTGTAGACGGCGTTGTTCAGGTGGTTCGCATCGCCCACCTCCACCACGCGCGCCTCGTAGTCATCGGTCTTCCACACGATCTCATAGAGATGGATCGGATTGTCGGCGTCAAAATCGGGATTGAATATTGGCGGTAGTTGGAAGGCCTCGATGGACACGATGTTGTTGTTATCGAGAAGATCCCCATTATCCCCGGGCATGCCATGTCCCAACCGGTTGACGAAGGAAAGTATCTCGCCGGTATCCCAGTTCTGGCTGCCCACGATGTCGTAGATCGTCCCGCTGAATCCCACTTCCTCTGGATCCATCCATGCCCACATCCCGAGGTACACCCACTCGCCCGGCGTGAGGTTCGTGTCGCCGTTGTCGGTCGTTACGGTCCAGAAATACGTCATCGTCTGCGCGCCCGCGGCCCCAGCGAGCAGAGAGACCGCCGCGATCAGGGCAAGTCTCATCATCGCCTCACCCTCCTCACCGCCGCGAGCCCCAGAAGCGTCAGCGCCCACGGCTCCGGGATGTTCACCGTGAACCGCGCCACCCCCGGAACGCCCTCGTACGGCACGGACGTCCCGAACTCGTCGGTGTACACGTCGTTGTTGAGGTGGTTCATATCGCCGACCTCGATCACCCGCGGCGTGTAGTCGTCCGTAGTCCACCAGAGCCGGTACATCTCGATCGGGTTGTCGGCGCTGAAATTCGGGTTGAACATCGGCGGCAACTGGAACGCCTCGATCGCCCAGATGTTGTTCTCCCCATCCGCCTGCTCGCCGAACGAATCGAACATGTTGTAGTACCACACCAGATCGCCCGTGTCCCAGTGCTGAATCCCGCGGATGTCGTAGATCGTCCCAGCAAGCCCCGTCGCCTCCGGATCCATGTGCGCCCACAACGACAGGGACGCTTGCTCGCCGGGCTGGAGGTCCGTGTCGCCATTGTCTGTCGACACCGTCCAGAAATACGTCATCGTCTGCGCGCCCGAGGCCCCCGCGAGCAGGCAGACCGCGCCACCGAGAGCGAGTCTCATCGCCTCACCCTCCGCCCGAGCGCTCCGAGCCCGAGCAGCAGCAGCCCGCCCGGCCCCGGGATCGCGATCGTGAACTCCGCCACGCCGGGCACGCCTTCATATGGAACGGACGACCCGAACTCGTCCGTGTACACGTCGTTGTTCAGGTGGTTGGCATCGCCGAGCTCGACCGTGCGGGCACTGAAGTCGGAAGCCGTCCAGGTGATCCGGAAGAGCTCCACAGGGTTCGAGGCGTCGAAGTTCCGGTTGAACGCCGGGGGGAGCTGGAAGGACTCGATGAAGACAATGTCGTTGTTCGACTGGATGCTGACCTCGCCGAACGCGGAGAGGAGATGCGAATAGGACGTGATCTCGCCCGTGTCCCAGTTCTCGATGCCGCGGATGTCGTAGATCGACCCCGCGATCCCGGTTGCTTCCGGCGCCATGTGCGCCCAGAGCGAGAGGTACGCAGAGTCCTCGCCCGGGCCGATGTCCGTGTCCCCGTTGTCCGTCGTCACCGTCCAGAAGTAGGTGATCGTCTGGCCGCAGGCCGCGCCCGCTGCCGCGATCGCCGCTGCCGCCGCCGCGAGCCCGCGTCCCTTCATGACCGGTCTCCTGTCCTGAGACGCCTCCCCCGAGCCCAGCATACCCCCTGAGGCAGCGCACGCAACCGATTTGTGAACCAGGCGCGCCCCGGTGCGGCTCGCTCGCAGTCGCCGGGAGGCCCGCCGGCGGCGTGCGCCCTTCGGGGAGCCGGCCCGCGCTGGCCCGGCCTCCGGTGCGTTTCGGTCCCGCGGCCGGGCGCGCAGGCCTGGATGTCCCACCCTGCGCGCGCAGGCGCGTCCCGCCGCCGGCCGCGCCGGACGGATTCCGAAGGTTTTTTGCGGCCTTGCCCGCCAAGCACTTGCGCGCATCCCGCGCGCGACGAGGTCCACGTCTGCGCGCGCAGAACCTATCTGCGCCGGGAAGGGTGAGGGCACGCATTTCCGCGGCCCCGGAGACCCCGCCCGATGCCGCACGCTGACTCGCTCATCTCCGACACCCTCGGCCTGCCTGAGGTCGCCCGCCTCCTCTCAGCCCACCGGGCCACCATGCTCCCCCGCCTCGAGCTCATGTGGCGCTACTACCGCAACCCGCTCACCCTCAGCCGCTCCGGCGCCGCGCAGCGCTACGACACCGGCCAACGGCGAGGCCTGCCCGAGCGGCTCATCGGCCCCGCCGACGCCGCGCTCGACGACCGGCTCCGCGCCCGCGAGGTCGTCGTCGAGAACGACATCGCCTGGCGCATCCACACCATGGTCGACTTCATGTTCGGCAAGCCCGTGCGCCTGCTCAGCACCGCACGCGACGAGGCCACGCGCACCCAGGTCGAAGCGATCCTCGACGCCGTCCTCGAGGGCTCCGGCGGCGTCGCCCTCCTCCTGGACATGGCCCTCCTCGGCCACGTCTACGGCCATGTGGACCTCGTCCTGCGCATCGACGAGCCGCGCCTCGCCCGGCTCGCCGTGACGCGCGACGCCGACGATCCGTGGCGGATCCGCGAGTGCATCGCGATCGAAGCCATCGAGCCCACCCGCGGCGTGCCGGTCGTGAGTGAGGCCGATTGGCGCGAGCTCGACGCCTACGTCATCCACGCGGGCCCCGAGCCCGCCGAGGGCCGGCGAGGCCCGCTCGCCGACTGGCTCGAGAGCTGGAAGCGCCAGAAGCACGGCCCCGAGCACGCCCCGCCCGGCATCGTCGAGGTCCTCGACGCCACCTCCCGCCGCGTCTACCTCGACGGCGAGCTCGCCGAGCGCCACGACCTCCGCCTCACCGGCGGGCGCGTTCCCGTCGTGCACGTGCAGAACATCTCGCAGCCCTTCCGCTACAGCGGCCTGAGCGAGGTCGAGCCGCTCATCCCGCTCCAGGACGAGCTCAACACGCGCCTCTCCGACCGCGCCAGCCGCGTCACCATGCAGTCCTTCAAGATGTACCTCGCCAAGGGCATCGAGGGCTTCGCGAAGATCCCCGTCGGTCCCGGGCAGATCTGGTCCACCGACAACCCCGACGCTTCGGTGCAGGCCTTCGGCGGCGACGCCTCAAGCCCGAGCGAGGAGGCGCACATCAAGGAAATACGCGACGCGTTCGACAAGATGAGCGCCGTGCCGCCGCTGGCCACCGGCGTCGTGCAGGGGCGCGTCGGGAATCTCTCGAGCGCGAACGCCCTGAAGATCACGCTCGTCGGCCTGCTCGCCAAGACGGAGCGCAAGCGCGTCACCTACGGGCGCGGCCTCGCCGAGCTCTGCCGCATGATCCTGACCGCGCTCGACGCCGCGGGCGCGTTCGAGACCGACCCGCGCGACCGGGCCGTCCGCCTCGAGTGGCCGGACCCGCTGCCCACCGACGTGCAGGAGGAGACCCTGGCGGCGCAGCGCAAGGTCGAGCTCGGCGTGTCCCGCCGGCGCGTGCTCGACGAGCTCGGCTACGAGCCCGCCGACGCCGGCGTCACCTGACCCCCGCGCGGAGCCCGAAGCGGGAGCGAGGGCCGTGTCCCTCACGCATCCGCCTGCCGTCACGCCGCATCCATGTTCCTCGGACCCCCGACCTCGACACGTCACGAACCCCGCACAGGAGCAACTCCATGAGCAGCACGTCCGAGCCCACGACTCCCGCGACCGCTCCCGGCGCCGATCCCGTCGCCAATCCCGACGCGCCCGGCGCGGCGCCCGCTCCGGCGGACGCCGATGACACGGGCGCGCTCCCCGCGGCGGCCGGCGCGGCTCTGGAGTCAGATACCGCCCACGCCCTGCTCGCCGACCGGCTCGCCTCCGTCGAGGCCGCCGCGGCCGACCTCCGGCGCATGCTCGAGCGGTCCGAGCGCGACCGGGCGATCGACCGCGAGCTGCTCGCCTGCGGCGTGATCGACCTGGAGAGCGCCCGCGCGGTCGTCGAGGAGCGGCTCGGCGCCGGCTCCACGATCCCGGAGGCCGTGGCCTGGCTGCGCGAGCGGAGGCCGATGCTCTTCGCGTCGCGCACGCCGCCGCTGCGAGCCACGACGGCCGCGCCCGGCGCCGACCGCGGCGCGGCCCCGCTGCACGAGGTCGCGCACGCCGCGCGGGAAACCGGCGACCGGCGACTGCTGCTCGACTACCTCCGTCTCCGGCGCGCCGAAGCCCGCGCCTAGCGACCGTCGCCCGCTGGGGCTCTTGCAGCGGCCTTCACCCTGACCTTCGCAGAGCCTCAGGTCAGGCGTCGAGCGCTCACTCACCCACTCACCCACTCACCCACTCACCCACTCACCCCAT
>DASRXL010000250.1:0-14797 GCA_035654175.1 Phycisphaerales bacterium | reverse complement strand
CGCTCGTCGCTCGCCGTTCGAAACGCCGCCCCGAACCGATCGAACGCCGCCCCGAACACCTCGATGCACCGCGCCACCGGCGGATACGCGTCCGCCTCCGGCAGCGGCGTCGAGCCGAACGCCACGCCCTCGGTCCCGAACCGCGTCGGCGGCGAGCCCGCCGCACGCGCCACACCGACCTCGAAGTCCCGCTCCGGCAGCGTCTGACCGTCAAGCCGCTCGGCCACCCTGTGCATGGTCATCGCGCAGTGCCCCAGCGTCCACGCGAAGTGATTGGGCATATGCGGGAGCTGCGCCGCCCGGTTCGCGTCCGTGAACCCCGCGAAGTACCGCGTCATCAGCGCCCGGCTCGAACCGATCACCCACGCCAGCATCTCGCCACGAGTTGCCATGACTAGTTCCTCCGGACCGAATACGCTCGTCCCCGGAGACGGCATCTTTCACCACAGGGGCACAGAGGACACAGAGAGAACCATCCCGAATTTGACGCTAGTTTCTCTGTGTCCTCTGTGCCTCTGTGGTGAGTCTCTTCTTCTCCGCGCCTTCCTCGTGCTCCGCAGTTCTTTATCGTGTTCGTCAGCGCAGAATGCTCAAGCTGACCTTCTTCTCGACCTCTTCGACCGGCCTTGCAATCAGGTCATACCCGTCGCTCCCGACGATCACGCAGCGCACCAGCTCGCCGGGGCTGATCCGCTGCCGGCTCTGCACGTACGTCACCGCGTCGATCGAGGGCGCCTGGAAGTAGGTCCGGCCCTGGTAGAGCTTGCCGCCCGCGCCCACGCCGCTGGTCGCCAGCCCCTCGCTCGCCATCGCCTTGTCGATCAGCACGTCGAAACGATGGCCCGTGTTGATCGGGTCCTTCTCATCGAACTGCTCCGCGACAAACGCCGCCTGCTCGAAGGCGATCCGCTGCTGCAACTCCAGGATCTCCGCCTTGCGCCGGTGCTTCACCTCCGCGGGCACGGCGAGCGCCGCGTCACGCTCCATCGTCCCCGCGGGCGTCCCCGGCTCGGCCGAGTACTCGAACACGCCGACCGCGTCGAACCCGACCTCATCCACGAACTCCAGGAGCTGCTCGTGGTCCTCCTCCGTCTCACCCGGAAAGCCGCTGATGAACGTCGTGCGGATCGCCATCCCCGGCACCCGCTCGCGGAGCTTGTGCATCAACTCGCGCTGCTGCGCCGCCCGTACGTTGCGGCGCATCAGCCCGAGCATGCGGTCCGAGGCGTGCTGGAGCGGGATGTCGATGTAGGGCAGCAGCCGCCCGCGCGACGCGATCTCCGCGATCGCCCCGATGTACTCGTCGCGGAAGTTGCTGGGGTAGGCGTACATCAGGCGGATCCACGCCGGCGAGCCGGTTGATTCGGCCGCCCTGTCGACGGCCTCGAGCATCGCCGGCAGGCCGCCGGTCGTGCCATCCCACCCGGCGCCCACGTCGTCCCCGTAGCTCGTCGTGTCCTGCCCGATCAGGTTCAGCTCGAACGCCCCGTCGGCGATCAGCTCGCGCGCCTCGGCCACGATCCGCTCGATCGGCTTGGAGCGCATCTTCCCTCGGATAGATGGGATCGTGCAGAACGCGCAGTTCTGGTTGCACCCCTCGCTGATCCGCAGGTACGCGTAGTGGCGGGGCGTGAGCCTCAGCCGCGCCGAATCGTCCTCGAAATACCCGACGCCCTTGCCGTCCTTGCCCTGCACGGTGAGGCCGACGGTCTGCATCCCCCGCTCTTTCGCGGCCTGGAGCGCATTGCCCGCGATCCAGTACCTCGGCTGCCCCTCCGCGCCGACCGTCTCCCGCCTCGCCGCCGGCGCCCCCCGCACCGCCTCGACGACTTTGTCGCGATCGAACACGCCGACCATCGCGTCGATGCCCGGCTCCCACTCGAGCATCTTCGCCCGGTGCCGCTGCACGAGGCACCCGGCGACCACCACGCGCTTCACCAGGCCCGCCCGCTTGGCCCGCACCGCGTCCTTGATGACCGCGAGCGACTCGTCCTTGCTGGCCTCCAGAAAGCCGCAGGTGTTGATCACCACCACGTCGGCCGGCTCGATGCCCGGCCCGGCCCCCTGGTCCCCCGCGCCCGAGCCGCCCTCGACCCCCATCGCATCGTCATGCTCCCAGTCGTGCTGCGACGGGTCGTAGGAAACGGGCATCAGCCCGTCCTCCGCCAGCAGACCCAGCATCTTCTCCGAGTCCACCAGGTTCTTGGGACACCCCAGGCTCACAAAGGAGACGGTGCGGAGCTCCCCGGAAATGGCATGCGGATCACTCATTTGCGGCGGGATGCTAGCCTGCTCCCCCGCTATTTCCCCAAAGTGGATGACTTTGAGCAGAAAACCCCTTGCAATCGGGGGATCCGCGCAACCAGCCGCGACCCCGGCGGATCACACTCAGGCCGAGACGCGCCCGCCCCGCGCCGGGTACGCGCGGGACAGGTGGTCCATGAGCTCGCCGTCGGAGGCGACCACGAAGGAACACGCCTCGCCCAGCGCCCAACCCGCGAAGCGCATCGCCCGCGGCAGGGCCGACTCGCTGGTGGCGACGACCAGCTCCCGCCCCTCGAACCGCAGGGGCAGCACCTGAAACTGGTACGCCTGACGCCGCTCTACGAGGGAGAGCACGTCCGGGTCCGTCGCCTGGCGGCCGAGGTCCACACGTCCCGAGAGCTCCGCGTACTGGGCCGCCCACGCCCGTTCCACGTCCCGCGGCGAGACGCCGAACAGCTCCTCGGCCAGCACGCCGAACGGCCTGCCGCTCGATCGCTGCGCCGCGAGAACCTCCTCACGCTCCGACTCGCTGAGCACGCCCATCCGCACCAGCACGTCGCCGAGCCTGACCTTCATGGCGCCTCCCTCCCCTTCCGACCGCCAGCTCCCACCCACCCGGGCGGCCGCGCTGCTGGCATCGGCGATCGGCGGGCCCGGGGCCACGGGAGGGACGCCCACCCGCCCGCGCGCCGGCCATCGGCACGGATGGGCGGATCCGGGGGAGCTTTGGCGCGAACGCCGGCGTTGAGGCGTGTGCGCCGGGGCCGGCGAATTGCCTTCGGAAAGCCGCTTGACAGCGCTCCGAGCGACTCCGGACCCCGGGCCTCCGGCTTCGACCGCTTGGGCTGCCGGCCGGCGCAAGGGCATGAACGTCCGCAATTCCCCGCAACCGCACCCGCCTGCGACCGTATAACCCATCGGCCGGGCGCCCGCTCATGCCCGAGGCGCCGGCCGGATCCCCATGCTTCTCCTCCAGCGATCCGGCGGCTCAACGGCCGCCAGGGTCGCATCGCGCGCGGGCAGCGGCGCAAGCGCCCGTCGAGTCGCTCACGCTCGCCCGGGTCGCTCCCCTTCCGTCACGAGAAGGCGCACTCATACCGAACATATTCCAGATACCTAAGATCACGTCTTCCCAGCTTCCCAGAACTCCCACGTTATCGGGTGACGTTTGGATGTTGTTGGCCGTCCGCGTATGCATTTGTGATATAATTGCGTGCTGATGCGCTCAGCTCATGCATTCTCCCGTATATCTTGCGAGAGCGCCGGGCGGAGATTCGCATGGGTGTAGAGTCGAACCATGTCGCAGTGGTTGGAGCGGTTGTGGGACTCGCTCTTTGCGGACCGGCCGCAGGCGCGCAAGCGGGTGCTGCGTCGCCGGTGCTCGATCGCCGCGCCCGTGCTGGCTTGGCTGGACGAGACGGACCGCACCGCCGGGGAGCGCTGGGCGTTCGCCGAGCTGCTGCTCAAGCTGGACGCCGACCCGGTCAACGAGGAGACGCGTCCGCTGCTCGGCGCCGGTCGACCGCCGGGACTGCGCTGGGCGCCCTTCGCGGGACGCGCGGCGATCTACCTGTGGGATCCCGGCGAGGACCGGATCAGGGTGCTCAAGTGTGTGTAGGCGGCCGGGCGCGCGGCGCGTCCGCGGCACGGGCCGCCGGAGGCACAAAGGAAGCGTGGCGATGAAGGTTCCCGAGCGGTTTCCGATCGTGCAGCGCGACGGGGTGGTGACCCACGTGCTGGTCCCGGTCGAAGAGTTCCACCGGCTCGTCGGAGAGCGTGACCGCATCCCCGCCGCGCCCTCCGACGCCGAGATCGACGAGGCCATGCGCGTCCTCGACGACGCGGAGACCGAATGGCACGACGCCGACGAGGTGCTCTGGCGGGTGCTGCGCGAGGGGCTCGCGCCGATGCGCAAGCGCCAAGGGCTCACGCAGGAGCAGCTCGCCGCCGCCCTCGGCATGTCGCAGCCGCAGGTCTCCAGGCTGGAGAGCAATCTCGAGGGCGTGCCGATCCGAGTGCTCCGGCGCGTCGTCGAGGCGCTCATGGAGCATCGCGCGGCGTCGTAAGCCGCCGGCCGCTACTTGCCCACGCAGAACGTCGCGAAGATGCGCCCGATCACGTCGTCGGGCGTCACGCGCCCGAAAACATCCTCGAGCTGGTGCAGCGCCCCGCGCAGAGCGTCCGCCGCCAGCTCGGGCGAATCGAGCGCGCGGGCGTGCGGGACCAGCCCGCCGGTCAGGCCCGCGAGGATCTCGGCCGCGCGCCCGATGGCCCGCGCGTGGCGCGCGAGCGTCACCGAGCACGAGCCCGCCCCGCCGAGCGCAAGGTCGGCGATCGCGCGACGGAGCACCGGCAGCCGCCGGCCGTCCAGCGCACACACGTCGACCTCGCCGTGACCGCCGCCGGGAAGGTCCGCCTTCGTGCGCACGCGCAGGACCGGGACGCCCTCGTGCAGCGGCCACGCCGCGCCGTCGAAGCGGCCGCGCGGATCGCAGTGCACCACGGCGTCGGCGAGCGAGAGCGCCTCGATCGCGCGTCCCTGGGCCGCCTGGGCCGCGGGCCCGGTCGGCGCCGCGTCCAAGCCGGGCAGGTCCGCCAGCCGCACGGCGAGGCCCGGCCCCGCGGCCTCGTCCAGGTGCAATTCCTCGACGATGGCGTCGCGCGTGGTGCCGACCTCGTCCGAGACGACGCTGCGCCGCCGGCCGAGCAGCGCGTTGAAGAGCGTGCTCTTGCCCGCGTTCGGCTCGCCGACGAGGACGACCAAGGGGAGCGAACCCGCGCTCTGCTCGGCCGCTCGGGCGCGGGCGTGCGAGGCCATGACCGCACGCAGCGCCTCCACCCGGGCCAGGAGCGCGCCGGGCGCGATGGGGACCACGTCCTCCTGGTCCGTGAAGTCGATCCCCGCCTCGACGAGCGCGAGCAGCACGGTGAGCTCCTCGGCCCAGGCGCGATACGCCGCGCCGGTCTCGCCGCTGGCCAGCCGCCGCGCCGCGCCGAGATCCGCCGCCGAGCGGGCCGCAATGATCGCGGCCACGCCCTCGGCCTGGTCGAGCGAGAGCCTGCCATGGAGATACGCGCGGGCGGTGAACTCGCCGGGCCCGGCGCGGCGGACCCCCTCGTGGGCGCAGCACCGCTCGATGAATCGCTCGACGAGGTGCGGATTGCCGGGGAGGAGAAACTCGGCGGTGTCCTCGCCGGTGTAGCTCGCGGGGGCCACCGCGCGCAGGAGCAGGGCGCGGCAGCGCAGGTGCGCGTCGCGCTCGCTGATCGCCACATCGCACGCGCTCACGCCGCGCTGGTGCGGTGCGGGCGACGCGACCGCGTGGAGCACCGCGGGCACGTGGGGGCCCGACAGCCGCACGACGGCGCGTTCCCCGCGCCCGTGCGCGGAAGCCAGAGCGACGATGGTGTCCGCGCCCGGATTCACGGTCCGGACGAGTGTACCCGCCCGGCGGGGATCGCCCCCCCCTCCCGCCATGCTGTGAACGCCAGGACGTGAGCGGCGCGCGCGTACGAGCGCGGGGACCGCGCCCGTCGGATGCGGGCGCCTGATCAGGGACCGCGCGGCCCCGCGCGGCTCACCGCTTCTTGAACCGCCGCTGCGCCCCCGGCCCCTGGTCGCGCCCCGGCAGGCGCGGCTGACGCTTGGGGCTCGTGCCGCGCTGGGCCTGCTGACGCTGCTGCTCCTCGGCGAGCTGCTTGAGGCGGGCCATGAACCCGCCCTGCCCGGGCTTCTTCTTCAGCCGCTCTGGGTCGAGCAGCCCGCTCGTCTCCACGTGCTTGCGGATCCACCGGCTCTCGAGGATGCCCAGCGTCGAGTTGGTGATGAAGTAGAGCGCCAGGCCGCTCGGCGCCCCGTACATGATCAGCGGGAACATCACCACCATCATGATCTTCATCATCTTCTGCTGCGACTCCTGCTCGGGAGTCATCGCGCCGGTGGTCGGCGGCGTGAGGTACTTCTGCTGGATGTAGAACACGACGCCCAGCAGGAGCGGCAGCAGATTGATCGAGTTGATCTCGCCCATCAGCGGGACCGTGATCCCGTTGCGCCCGAAGTAGAGCGCCCGGTCCGGCTCGGCCAGATCGGCGAGGAAGGGCCACGCGTTGCCGGTCAGCCGCTGGAACACCCCGAAGAACGCCGGCTCGTGGCGCAGCTCAACCGCGAAGTACAGCGTCGCGTACAGCGCGATCCACACCGGGCTCTGGAGGAACATCGGCAGGCAGCCGAGGAAGCCCGCGGGGCTCACGCCCTCCTCGCGCCAGAGCTTCGCCATCTCCTGCTGCATGCGCTGGCGGTCGTCCTTGTACTTCTCCTGGATCACCTTCTGTTTCGGCGCCATCCCCTGCATCTGCTTGCCGAAGATCTGCATCCGGATCTGCGACCAGCGGGTCACCGGGTGCAGCAGCGTGCGCACGCACACGACCAGCAGGATGATCGCCAGCGCCCAGTCGGAGGTCAGCGAGTGCAGCACGCGCAGCAGCCCGAGCAGCGGCGCGGTGAGCCACGTGAAGGTGCACCAGGCGCACGGCCCCCCGAAGTTGTAGACCACGATGCCCCCGACGCCGAGGGCCGCGAGCACCGGGTCGCCGCCGATCACGTCCTTGCTCAGCGGCCCGGCGTACACGCCCATCGCGCTGGTCGCCCCGCCGCCCGCCGGCAGCGTCTCCTCCGGGCCGTAGAAGCTCATGATCATCGCGTTGCCGCCCGGCAGCGTCACGCGGTCGATGCGCTCCACCGCGCGGAAGGCCTTGTCGGGCGCCGGTGAGTCCGGGTCGATCAGCGGGTGCGCCACCGCCGCGAAGTAGCGGTTGGTCATCCCCGCCCATACCAGCTCGTACCCCCGCTGCTCCGCGCGGGCGTTCGGCCAGATCTTCCCGCCGGGAAACTCCTTCTCCCCCGCGGGCAGCCCGCGCCCGTCGACGAACTTGCTGCGCGGCCAGAGGAACTCGCCCGAGCCCACCCACTGGCGCGTCGGGTCCTCCCCCGGGCTGGGCAGATACCCGAACCGCACGCGGCGCTTCTCGCCCCCGTAGCCGGAGTCTGCGAACAGCTCGCTCGGCCCGAACTGCCGCCAGCGCACGCGCATGGGCGTATCGGTCAGGTTCTCGAGCCGCTGGCTCACCTTGAGATCGTGGCTGCCGGGCTCGAGCGTGTAGACCCGCTCAACGCGCAGCACGCGCCGGCCCGACCCGTCAGCGACGAACGCCTCGAACACCCCCGCCCGCTCGGGTGCGACCTGTCGCCACGCCGGGGCCCCGCCCGCTGCGGTCGTGAGCGGAACGAACGCGCCCTCGATCTCCACCCCCAGCGCCGCGAGGGGCACGATGATCCGCTCGCCCGCCGCGACCTGCTCCTGCACCGCGACGTGGCGCTCGGGGTCGATCACGCCCTGCTTCGCCGCCCTGTCCGCGCGCACCGAGTCGAGCTTGCGCGCCAGGCGGATCGACTCGACGCCCGCGCCGATATGCGAGAACTCGACCCGCAGCTCGTACGGCGACTCGAACCCGAGCCCCCCGAGCGGGGCGAAGTTCGTGGCCAGCGGGTCGCCCGCGAGCGACTCGGCGTGCAGCCCCGGCGCCGGCCGCGCCGGCACCTGCTCCTCGGCCGCGGGCTGCGCGCCGCTCTCGGGCTCGACCGGCTCCGCGGGCTGCCCACCCCCGGGGGCCTGCTCCGCGCCGCCCGGGGCCTCGGCCACCCCGCCCTGCGCGGGCGCGGGAGTCTGCGGCTGCGGGGTCCGGCCCCGCCCGGTATTGACCGCCACCGCCACGACCACGCCGAGCCCGGCGAGGAACAGGCCGAGCGGGATCAGGATTCTCGCCAACGTGTTCGGTCGCTTTGCCATGGATGGACGCGGGGAGGCCGGGCGAACGGGCCCGGGACGGGGAAAGGGGCAACGATAGCAACCCCCGAAAGGCCGGACCTGACGCGCGGCGCGTCAGCGGCCCTCGTACAGCCGCTCGCCCAGCCAGTCGTGGAGCTGGGGCTGCTCGCGGATCTTTTTCGCGGTCACGTCGATGTCGTAGGGCACGCGCAGGAACTCCGCGCGGTCCTCGTGCAGGATCACATAGCTGGCCCGGGGATCGCCGTCGCGCGGCTGGCCGACCGAGCCCACGTTGATGATCGCCTTCTCCTCGTCGGTGAAGCGGTACGCGAACTCGCCCAGCTCGTCGGGCGGGTAGAAGTCGGGCTCGTCCGTGAAGACACCCGGCACGTGCGTGTGCCCCACGATGCACAGCCGGTCCACGCGCCGGAAGATCGCCTCCAGCTTGTCCGGCGCATCCTGCGGGTCGGTCTTGAAGATGTACTCGTTGATCGGCCGGCGCGGCGAGCCGTGGACGGCGAGGATCGGGTGCAGACCGCCCGGGGATTGCTCCACCACGCGCACCCGCAGCCGCCCGAGAAACTCGTAGCGCGCCGCGCGGAGCTCCGCGTCGGGCTCGCTGTCGAAC
The DNA here is from genome assembly GCA_035654175.1 of Phycisphaerales bacterium. Classification (GTDB taxonomy): domain Bacteria; phylum Planctomycetota; class Phycisphaerae; order Phycisphaerales; family UBA1924; genus PNC22. Next base: position 6,079 of record DASRXL010000250.1, on the reverse strand, counting down.
TGCTCGCGCGTCCAGTACGCCGCCTGCTCCGCCGGCGCGTTGAAGTTCGTCGGCTCGTACAGGACGGCGAAGTCGTGGTTGCCCATCAGCGACCACGCGCACCGCTTCCTCACCAGGTCCACGCATTCGAGGGGATCTGGCCCGTACCCGATGATATCCCCGAGGCAGATAATGCGCTCTACTCCCCGGGAATCGATGTCCGAGAGCACCGCCCGCAGCGCTTCGGCGTTGGCATGAATATCGCTGATCAGTGCGGTCGGCAACGCTGCCTCCTGGCGGGGCCCGGGCCCTGCCCGCGGCACAATGGGCCGATCGTAGGGCGAGCGGCCCCAGCCCGCAATCGTGCCAAAGCGGCCCCCCGTTCGGTCCGATCTGGGCCAGCGGACCGCCCGGCGCGAAACGACGCCGGGCGAACTCCTACGATTGGTCGGTCGGAGCGTCCGGTGACGCGCCGGCCGGCACCGGGCCCGCCCCACGGGGCGCGCCCCGGCCAGAGAGAAGGACCACCGATATGCCCGCAGCCGGCGTTACCTACCAGCGCACCCGCGAAATGACCATCGACGAGCTGCTGCTCGAGAACCGGATCGTCTTCCTCATCGGCGACATCAACCACGCCTCTGCCGCCCGCGTGATGATGCAGATGCTCTACCTGGAGAACCAGAAGCGCGGCCAGGAGATCAACTTCTACATCAACTCCCCCGGCGGGGCCGTGGACGACACCCTCGCCCTCTACGACACCATGCGATTCCTCTCCTCCCCGGTCTCCACGTACTGCATCGGCCGGGCGTACTCGGGGGCGGCGGTGCTGCTCTGCGCCGGCACCAAGGGCAAGCGGTTCATCCTGCCCCACGCCAAGGTCATGATCCACCAGCCCTACGGGGGCGTCACCGGCCAGGCGGAGGACATCCGCATCCAGGCCGAGCAGATCCTGAAGGCCAAGGCCGAGCTCAACCGCATCATCAGCGAGAGCACCGGACAGCCCATCGAGATCGTGCAGCGCGACGCCGAGCGCGACAAGTTCTTCTCGGCGAAGGAGGCCGCGGCCTACGGCCTCGTCGACGAGGTGCTCGCCGAGCCGCCGAAGGAGGCGAACCTGGGACGGTGAGAACAGAGGCATCAGGCACTAGGCATCAGGCACTAGGGCCCGAGCAAGAAGGGCATAAGAGCACACCACGAGTTGACCATCCCTAGTGCCTAGTGCCTCATGCCTAGTGCCTAGACCCAGAGGACCAACACATGTCCGGCTATCTCGTCCCGATCGTCATCGAGAAGTCCGCCCGCGGCGAGCGGTCCTACGACATCTACTCGCGCCTGCTCAAGGACCGCATCGTGTTCCTCGGCTCGCCCATCGGCGACGAGGTCGCAAGCCTCATCGTGGCCCAGCTGCTCTTCCTCGCCAACGAGGACCCCAAGAGCGACATCCACCTGTACGTGAACACCCCCGGCGGCTCGGTCACCGCCGGACTCGGGATCCTCGACACGATGCGGTACATCCAGCCGGACGTGTGCACCTACATCATCGGGCAGGCCGCGAGCATGGGCTCGCTCCTGGCCTGCTCCGGCGCCAAGGGCAAGCGCTTCGCCCTGCCCAACGCCCGCAACCTCATGCACCAGCCGCTGCTCTCGGGAGTGCTCGAGGGCCAGGCGACCGACCTCGAGATCGAGGCGCGCGAGATGCTCCGCCTGCGCGAGCGGCTCTACTCCATCTACGCCGAGGCCACCGGCAAGCCCTACGAGCAGATCGAGCGCGACTGCGACCGCAACAAGTGGCTCGACGAGAAGGAGATGGTCGAGTACGGCCTCATCGACGAGGTGCTCACCAACATGCCCAAGCACCGCGTGAGCAACAGCGACGACGACTGATCGCCCGGGCTCAGGGGCCGCCCGCGCCCGCCCCTCCTTGCGCGGCCCCCGCCGCCGCCTCGTACTCCGCCAGCCTCGCGCTCATCTCACCCCGGTACGCCTCGCCCTCCGGCGGCAGCAGCGCGATCGCCTCGCGCTGCGCCGCCACCGCGCCCGCCGCGTTGCGGCACAGGTGGTGCGCGAGCGCGAGCGAGTCCAGATACATCCAGAGATCTCCGCCCCCGGCGCGGCGCTCGACCTCGCACGCCCGCAGCGCCAGCGCGAGCGCCGCCCCCGGGTCCCTGGCCGACTCCGGCTCCGCCGTGAGCAGCAGCCATGCGCAGTCGTTGAGCTGCCTGGCCGAGGCGTGCGGGTTGTCCGCCACGCCCCGCAGGATGCCGAGCGTGCGCTCCACCACCGGGAACGCTCGCTCGGGCCAGCCCAGAGCCTCGTAGAGGCCGATGAGGTTCTGCGCGCCCTCGAGCGTGATCGGGTGCGATTCCCCGAGCGACCCGCGACCCGCCTCCACGGCGCGCGTGTAGAGCTGCTCGGCCTCGTCCGTCCTCTCCAATCGGCGCAGCGTCAGCCCGAGGTTGATCATCGCGCCGATCGTGTCGGGATGAGCCTCGCCGAGGATCCGCTCTCGTGTCCCGAGCACCCGGCGCTGGACCGCCTCCGCCTCCTCCAGACGGCCGGCCGTCTCGTAGAGGATGCCGAGATTGTGCAGCACCAGGAGCGTGTCCGGATGCTCCTCGCCCGAGCGGGCGCGCCACGCCTCCGCGACGGTCAGGAGCAGCTCCTCCGCCCTCGCGAAGTCGCCGCCACCGCCGAGCATCGCCGCCAGATTCACCATCGACCCGAGCGTGTGCGGGTGGTCGCTCCCCAGCACCCGCTCCTGCGCGTAGAGCGTCTCCTGCTGCAGCTCGATCGCCTCGCGCGTCCTGCCGAGGTCGCGGTAGACCTGCGCCAGGTTGTTCATCACCCCCAGCGCCGCGGGCGCTTCCTGCTGCCCGATGCGCCTGTAGGTCTCGATCGCCCGCGTCCCGAGCTGCTCGGCCTCCGCGAGGCGGCCCTGCGCCTGGCGCAACGAGGCGAGATTGCCGAGCACCCGCAGAGTCTCCGGATGGTCGTCCCCGAGCGTGCGCCGGCGCAGGTCGTAGGCCACGGGGAGCTGCCGATCGGCCTCGGTCAGGTCGCCCAGCGCCGAGAAGGCGTTCCCCAGCGTGTGCCGGATCCGCGCCTCAAGGCCCGGCGAGGAGGCGAACGACGCCCCCACGGCCTCCGCCGCCGCGTCGAGCACCTCGTGCATCGTCACGTCCCGCCTGCCCTCGCCCGGCTCGACGCTCTCGATCGCCCCGATCAGGAACTCGGTCACCGCCTCCGACTCGTCCCTCGCGGCGAGCGCCTCGCCGGCCCGCTCCTGCGCGACCTGCTCGGCCACGCGGGCGCGGTCCCGCTCGCGCAGCGCCCAGCCGAGGCCGAGGCTGGTGCCGACGATGCCCAGCACGAGCGCCGCCGCGACCGCCGAGAGCCCCGCCACCAGGCCACGATGGCGCCGCACGAACTTCTGCATCCGGTACGCCGCGCTCGGGGGCCCGGCCTCGACGGGCTCGTCATGGAGATACCGCTCCAGGTCCGCCGCGAAGGCGCTCGCCGAGTCGTATCTTCGCGCGCGGTCCTTCTCCAGGCAGCGCATGAGGATCCAATCGAGGTCGCCCCTGAGCCTGCGCGAGAACGTCGCGGGCGCCGCCGCCGCGCCGACTGTCGCGTGTCCCGCGCGCACGCTCTTGGTGACCCGCTCGCTCGGCCGCACCGGCTCGATCTGCTCGATCAGCGTGGGGATCTCCGCGAAGCCGGCGCTGCGCAGGCGGCGCGAATCGATCGGCGTCTCGCCCGTGAGGAGCTGGTAGAGGATCGCCCCCAGCGAATACACGTCCGCCCGCGTGTCCACGTCGAGCACGTCGCCCCGCGCCTGCTCGGGGGCCATGTACTCGGGCGTGCCGATCATCTGCCCCCGCTCGGTGTAGAGCGTCGTCTCGGTCAGCCGCTGCGTCAGCGCCTTGGCCACGCCGAAGTCGATGATCTTCGCGACCGCGCGCTTGTCCACCTGCTCGACCAGGATGTTGCTCGGCTTGAGGTCGCGGTGCACCACCCCCTTCATGTGCGCGTGGTGCACCGCCTCGGCCACCTGCACGATCAGCCGCACGCGGTCGTGCAGATCCAGCCCCGCGCTCTCGCAGAACCGGTCGATGGGCTCGCCCCGCACCAGCTCCATCACGAAGTAGGGCCGGCCCTCCGGCGTCACCCCCGCGTCGAACACCTTCGCGACGCCGGGGTGGTCCATGAGCGCCAGCGCCTGCCGCTCGGCCTCGAACCGCGCCACCACCGCGCGCGAATCCATCCCCGGCCGGATCACCTTCAGCGCCACCCGCCGCCGCACCGGCTCGGCCTGCTCGGCCAGATACACCGAACCGAAGCCCCCCTCGCCGAGCAGGCTCTGCACGCGATACACCCCGAGCCGCTGCCCGACGAGCGAGCCCGTCGCGGGGCGCTCCGGCTGCGACCGGTGCGGGTCGATTGTGGGATCCTCCTCGTGCGGCATGGCGGGAGTGACTCTAGGTATGTCCCTTGCCTAAGCGCATCGCCGCCGCGAACGCTGTCACTCCAGCCCGCCGCCGCGGACCGATCGGCCAATCCGCCGTGCCCCGCCCGAGCCGCACGAGAGCCCTCAGCGCAGAGCCGGATCGGCAGGCGGCGCCCAGCGCCTGCAGCGATCCGCCGCCCCCCGCCGATAAACCCTCCGGTCATGCTGCGCCCCGGCCACATCGTCACCCTCTGCGCCCTCGCCCTGCTCACGCTCGGCGTCGTCATGGTCAACTCCGCCCTCATGAGCGTCGCCCCCATCGACGGCCAGACCGGCCAAGCCTCCGGCATCTCCCCCGAGACCATCATCTTCAGCAAGTCCACTGTCTACATGGCCCTCGCCCTCGCCGCCCTCGCCGCCTGCGCGCTCCTCCCCATCCGGGCGCTCTCCGCCCTCGTCACCGTCCCCATCCAGCGCGACCCCACCCCCCAGGCCGGCCTGCGCACCCTCACCGTGTGCGTGCTCGGCCTGCTCGTGATCCTCGCCGCCGTCTACCTCCCCGTCATCGGCAAGGAGGTCAACGGCTCGGCCCGCTGGGTCCGCTTCGGCGGCCAATCTCTTCAGCCCTCCGAGCTCGTCAAGTGGGGCCTCGTTGCCCTTATCGCCTGGTACGGCGCCGTCCGCGCCCAGTGGCTCGCCAGCTTCCGATGGGGGCTGCTCCCCGCGCTCTGCGCGGTCGGCGTCGTCTCCGCCATGGTCGTGAAGGAAGACCTCGGCACCGGCGTGCTCATCGCCGGCTCCTGCTGCGTCGTGCTCGTCGCCGCGGGGGCACGCGTCTGGCACTTCGCCATGTTCATCCCGCTCGGCGTCGCCGGCGTGATCGGCGCCATCGTCACCAGCCCCTACCGCGTCGAGCGCATCATGGCCTTCCTCGATCCCTACGCCGACCCCCAGAACACCGGATACCACATGATCCAGTCCATGTCCGCCATCGCCGGCGGCGGCGGGGCCGGACGGGGCCTGGGGCACGGCTTCCAGAAGTTCGGCTACCTCCCCGAAGACCACACCGACTTCCTCTTCGCCATCGTCTGCGAGGAGCTTGGCGTCGCCGGCGCCGCGCTCGTGCTCTCCCTCTACGCCGTCCTGATCCTCACCGGGCTCTCGATCGTGCGTCGCGAGGAGGACCGCCTCCTGAAGCTGCTCGGCCTCGGCATCCTCACGACCATCGGCCTCCAGGCCGTCATCAACCTCTTCGTCGTCACCGGCATGGCCCCCACCAAGGGCATCGCCCTCCCCCTCATGAGCTCCGGCGGCACGGGCTGGATCCTGACCGCCGCGTGCCTCGGCCTGCTCGCGGCCATGGACCGCACTCAGCCGGACCGGGCCGACACCGCCGAGGAGCCCGCCGCCGCGGACGCCGCACTCCGCGAGCCCAAGCTCGGCGCGCCGGTGACGGCCAAGACGGTCAGCGCGGCATGAGCGGGACGGGTCGCACGCGCGGGCCAGGCGTGGTCTTCGCCGGCGGCGGCACGGGCGGGCACATCTTCCCGGCGATCGCCGTGCTCGAACACCTGCGCGACCGCCACCCCGACCTCCCCGCACTCTTCCTCTGCTCCACCCGCGCCATCGATGCCCGGATCCTCACCGCCCAAG